>JAUZQL010000346.1 GCA_030950975.1 Mariprofundaceae bacterium
TTAACAGCCTTTATTTCTCCATTTCGTGCGGATCGAGACAAAGTACGTTCCATTATCGGTGAGCGTTTTATCGAAGTTCATTGCAATACTGCCTTAGATATATGTGAATCGCGTGATGTGAAAGGCTTATATAAAAAAGCACGTGCTGGTGAAATCTCTGATTTTACAGGCATTTCCTCACCTTATGAAGCACCTGAACATCCAGAACTATGTGTCAATACAGGTGAACATGATTTAAGTACATGTGTGGATCAAGTGGTTGATTACCTGATGCAACACAAGGTCATCCAAGCCGCTTAAAAAACAGCACTGGCAATGGCATCCGCAAGGGGGATGCCTTTGTTGGTAAGTTGAAGGTGTTGACCCTTCCATTGTAAATGCTGACTTTTCAACCAAGTGTCTAAATCTTGGTGAAAATAAGCGAGTATGGACTGATGAAAGCGTTGCTTAAACCAAACATCATCAATGCCTTCGCTCCGTCGTAAACCAATCCACAACGCTTCCGCTGCTGCCTCATCACATGATAAGCATTCATCACTTAACATGCTTTGCCCCATCGATGATGCATGTTTCATATACGTTTCGGGTGATTTATGATTGCTATAACGATGCGTATGACCTTGTTCATCATCCCATTTACCCGAAGCACCTGCACCAATGCCGATATAATCATGATAAAGCCAATAACCATCATTATGACGACATCGCCGACCCTGTTGAGAAAAATTGGAAATCTCATACGCCTCATAATCAGCGTTTGCCAAACGATTACGAGTATGATGAAAGAATGCCAAAGATAATTCATCATCAGGCAGTGCATACGGCGCAGCAGCATGACGAACCGCCAATTTCGTATGTGGTTCAACGGTCAATTGATAACATGATAAATGTTCCGCACCCAAAGCGATGACCGCATCTAAGGATGATTGCCATTGTTCAAGGCTTTGTTTGGGTAAGCCATACATCAAATCAAGGTTAATATTTTGAAAGCCCACACGTCGAGCGACATCAAATGCTTGATACACCTCATCGCGTGAGTGAATCCGTTCCAACCATTGTAATTCTTGTCCATCCAAGCTCTGCACGCCCATCGATAAACGATTGATGCCTGCATTATAAAATCCTTGAAAGGCATCCATATCCACCGTACCAGGATTGGCTTCTAAGGTAATTTCAATATCGTGTTCAAAACCAAACAAGGTTTGAGCATGTTCCAATAGACAGGCAATGAGCGATGATGGTGCAAGCGAAGGTGTGCCACCACCAAAAAAAATGCTGTGTATTTTCCGCCCTTGATACGCTGGATGTTTTGCCCAAGCCGTCAATTCAGCCATCAAGGCATCTTGATACGCCTGCCAATCAATTTTATCACGAACATGCGAATTAAAATCACAATAATGGCATTTATGAATACAGTACGGAATATGAATATAGAGTTGTAAAGGACTAACCAGCATTACAGTAAGGCAACCTCAAAGTGTTCAAAATCCATCGCTGCATCACTCTTTAAGGCGATTTGTTTACCTAAAAATTTCTCCAAACGTGTTACTTGTTCGCTTTCTTCACCCAACATCAAATCTATGAGTTTGGGATGGGCAATCACCATTAATTTTTCACAGGGATAGGCACGTGCTTCAGCGACAATTTCACGAAACAGTTGATAACAAATGGTCGTAGGGCTTTTCGTATAACCTGTACTGTCACAGTGGCGACATGATTCAAGTAACATGCGACCCAATGAATCACGGGTACGTTTGCGTGTCATTTCAACCAAACCAAGGGATGAAAATTGAACCACATGGGTCTTGGTTTTATCACGTTTCAATGCTTCATCCAATACTTCAAGCAAGCGTTCTTTATTTTCTTCTTCCTGCATATCAATAAAATCAACGACAATAATGCCGCCCAAATTACGCAAGCGAAGTTGATGCACCAATTCATGCACCGCTTCTAAATTGGTCTTGAAACCTGTTTCTTCCATGTTTCTTGAACGAACAAATGAACCTGAATTGACATCAATGGCAATCAAGGCTTCGGTTTGGTCAATGACAATATGACCACCTGATTTCAAGGAAACAGATCGTTTCAAAGCACGATTGACTTCTTCTTCAACGCCATACACATCAAACACAGGGCGTTCACCGGGGTAATAATACAAGCGTTTTGCCACTTCAGGCATAAAGCTTCGGGCAAACTTTTTCATACTTTGATAGGCTTCTTTGGAGTCAATATGAATTTTCTCCACTTCATTATCCACATAATCACGCATCACTCGCAAATAAAGATTCAGTTCCGTGTGAACATTCGATGGGGTTCGACGTTGCTGCTGACGTTTTTCAATACCAGCCCAAAGTCGTTCCAGAAAAGCCAAATCATCTTTTATTTCTTGCTCACTATGCCCCTCTGCGACCGTGCGTATAATTAAACCTGCTTTTTCAGGTCGGATTTTTTCACCAATATCCAAAAGACGTTGACGTTCTTCCTTCCCTTCCAAACGACGTGCAATACCGACATGCCTTAAACCCGGTAAATAAACCAAATAACGCCCTGCAATACTTAAAAGGCTCGTTAAACGCGGCCCTTTAGAAGCAATGGGATCTTTAGATACTTGCACAAGGATTTCTTGCCCATCGCGCAACAGTGTATTGATGGGTGGGATATGGCGATGATATGATGTATTCACCTCCTCCGCATCATCATCGTTGTCAGTATCATCACTATCTTTTATCTCATCATCAATATCTTCCGCTAAATCAGGTGAATCTGGTACATTAGGAATAGCGATATCACCCGCATAAAGAAAACCCGATTTTTCCAAACCAATATCAACAAATGCCGCTTGAATCCCTGGAATCACCCGTTGTACGCGACCTTTATAAATATTGCCTTTTAAGCCACGTTCGCGCTCACGTTCAATATAGACTTCTTCAGCGAGTCCATTTTCAATCCGTGCAATCCGTGTTTCAAATGGTGATACATTGACCAAAAGTTCAACACTCATCCTAAACGCTCCAATGCTTCTAACATCTGACATGTGGTTTTTATTGGAAGCCCCATCACATTATCCAAAGCGCCATGCACGTGTGTAATAAAACTGGCTGCCCCTGCTTGAATCGCATACGCCCCTGCTTTATCCAAGACATCGTTATGGATTAAATACCGATCGATTTCTGCCTCTGTTAAGGCACGAAATTGCAGTTCTGTGGTAACCGTTCGACTGATGATATGCTCACCTAGACGCACACATACCGCCGTAAGCACTGATTGTTGTTGCCCCGATAATTGTTGCAACATGGCTTTAGCATGGGCTAAATCTTCAGGTTGCCCTAAGGCTTCACCATGCAAGGATACTAAGGTATCTGCGGCAATAATGGGGCGATGTTCAATGGGGCAGGCTTGCGCTTTGATGCGACACAAACGCATGACCATATCGGGCACAGTTTCGCCAGATAAGGGTGTTTCATCAATATGACTGGGCATCACTTCGACAGCAAAACCTGCACATTGCAGGAGCTGTAAGCGACGGGGTGATTTTGAGGCGAGAATAACTTCCATGCGGCGACTGTAGCAGATGTTTCAGCGAAGCTCGAACCATGTTACTTGGAACATCAAGGCAGTATTATTTTTTTCCATGAAGAAATCACACAAGCTCTTGATGATTATTTACTGATGTTATCCACTTTGATGATGAAACGTAACGATTCAGCACAACAATAAAATGCCTGTAAGCTGTTCAAATTAAACAATATCTTCACGCTCCGAAGGATGAGTGATGGGGCGTGCAGCCAACAGATTTTGCGTATACTCATGTTGGGGCTTGGTGAACACATCAAGCACCGAACCTTCCTCCACTACTTTGCCCTGAAACATCACCAAAACACGCTTAGCAATATGTCGCACCACCGATAAATCATGCGATATAAACAAATAAGCCACGCCCATGTCTGCTTGAATATCTGCCAATAGATTCAAGATTTGCGCTTGTACGGATACATCCAATGCCGATACAGGCTCATCCAATACCAATACTTTCGGCTTCACAATCAAGGCTCGTGCAATGCCAATCCGTTGCCGTTGTCCGCCTGAAAATTGATGTGGATAACGTTGCATGGTGCTGGCACTTAAACCGCAGCGTTCCAACATATCCGCCACTTTTTCTTGCCGTTGTGATTGATTCAATTCAGGTGCATGCACACGCAAACCTTCGGCGACACTTTCCCAAATGCGCATTCTCGGATTAAGCGATGCAAAAGGATCTTGAAAGACCATTTGAATATGTTGCCGATGTTGACGTAGTTGGCGATCGGACATCTTGGTCACATCGTTTCCTTGCCATACTATTTCACCCTTTGAAGCTTCAATTAAGCGCATGACAAGGCGTGCTACAGTCGATTTACCACTGCCTGATTCACCCACAATCGCCAAGCTTTCTCCTGTTTTTAATTGAAAGGAAACATCATCCACAGCTACTTTCTCTTGCCCTTTTTTGAGCAAAGCACCACTTTGAAATACTTTACGAAGATGCTTCGCTTCCAATACCATTACGCTTGCTCCTGAACATGAATACAACGGGCTTGATGCCCACTATCTTGCCAAGCATTTGCGGCGATGGCTTTGATTTGGCAAGCCTCTGAAGCACGGCTGCAACGTGGTGCAAAATGACAACCCTTTGGCCATGTTCCGGGAGCAGGTACTTGCCCTTCAATCACCGTTAAGGATTCACCTTCTTTCACCATTTCAGGGCGACATCCCATCAAGGCTTGTGTGTATGGGTGTGCAGGATGATCAAAAATATCCAATACACTGCCCGATTCCACCACTTCTCCAGCATACATCACCACTACATCATCACACATTTCAGCGACCAAACCGAAATCATGGGTGACCAACAACATGCCCAAGTTGTTTTCTTTTTGAAGCTTACGAAGCAAAGCAATAATGCGTTTTTGCACGGATACATCGAGTGCTGTTGTGGGTTCATCGGCAATAATACATTCAGGATGAAGTGACATCGCCATCGCAATCAACACCCGTTGCCGCATCCCCCCCGATAATGAATCAGGATATTGATTCAAAAGTTCTTCTGCTTCATCTAAGCCCACATCTTTTAAATAGTGAATCGCATGTTCTTTTGCTTGGCTTTTAGATAACCCTAAATGCAGACGAATCACTTCCACCATTTGGCTGCCAATCGAAAAAACAGGATTCAACGCGGTCATCGGTTCTTGGAAAATCATGGCGACTTGTCCGCCCCGCATGGCACGCAAACGTTTATCAGACATGTCAAAAACGGATTCACCATGCCATAAAATATCACCATTCACACGTTCAATGCCTTGATATTCACCCAAACGAAGGACGGCTTGTGCCGTCAGTGTTTTACCACAGCCTGATTCTCCGACCAAACCCAACACACGTCCTTTAGAAATCGTCAAAGTGATATTTTTGACAGCCATCGTTGCCGTTTCTTGATGTTGAATTGCCAAACTTAAATCTTTGATTTCAAGCATTAGATTTATCCATCTTTGGATTCTTTTTTCTCAAGCAATGCGGCTAAGCCTGCAAAGGCATTGTATGTTCCTGCTTGCGGCTCTTCATGCTTAATATCACCTTGTGCATCCGCTTCGAGGTATTTTTGATGTTCATTATCATGGCAATAAACACACAATAATTCCCAATTACTACCATCTTGAGGATTGTTTGAATGATTGTGATCCCGATGATGCACAGTCAACATTTTTAAATTTTTACCTTCAAAATCACGCCCACAACGCCCACATACCCAAGGGTACAATTTTAATGCTTTTTCTCGGTATGCGCCATTATTCGCATTGGAATGATTGACTGCCATAGTATGACTCCTTCAATAATTTTTAAGTGATTGTCATGCTTGCATATTACTTGCTAAATATTCATGAATGATTTTAGATAAATGCTCAATATCGATAGGTTTGGATAAAATACAACTGTACGCTTGCTCATCTTTTGTAAGCTTCACATCTCCTTTCCCATAGCCAGTGATATAAACAACGGGTAAATCGGGTGATATTTGATGTATTTTTTGCATCATCTCTACCCCACCCATCTTCGGCATCACCACATTTGTAATCACAGCCAGCACATCCATTTGATGTTTTTCAAAGCGATCTAAACCTTCCTGACCATCAGAAGCCACCAACACCTGATAACCCAAATCTTCAAAAATTTCTTGATGTGCCTCAATCACCATCGCATCATCATCCACAAATAATAACATACCTTGTTGTTTTTCTGCGATGACTGCATCCAAATGGGTTTCTTGTAAACGGGATGTCGCAACTTCTATCAATGGTAAATAAACATGAAAACTACTACCAAGCAAAGGCTCACTTTCTACTTCAACAACACCTTCATGGGATTCAACACTACCCATCAACGATGACAAGCCCAAGCCAGTACCTTTGCCGACTTCTTTGGTGCTATAAAATGGATCAAAGATACGTGATTGTATCTTTTCACTCATACCATGCCCAGTATCCGATACGGTCAAACAAACATATCGTATGTGTTTTAAATGATTGTGTCGTTGATAAAAAGACTGCTCCAATTTAGGTAAACTTAAGCGAATCTCAATCTGTTTCACATTGCTTTCTGCGACTGCATCCAAGGCATTATTGAGAAGGTGTAAGATGCCTTGCTCCAATTGTTCACGATCAGCATACACCATCATTTCATCATCTAATAAATGTAAGCTTACTGAAACATCGTTAGGGATGCCAAGTATACTCTTGGCATAAACATCCTGAATAAGATGATTGAGAGATAAATTACATTTACGTTTTAAGAAGTCCTTTTTAGAAAAAATAAGCAATTGTTGCACCATTGCTGCCGCTTGATTAACACTATTTTCAATGTCTTCTAAATAGTGTGATGCTTGTCCTTGAGTCTTCTCTAAATGAGTTCTGGCGAGATAAGCTTTACCTTGAATAGCTGCCAACATATTGTTGAAATTGTGCGCAACACCCGCTACCAGTTCACCAATAGCTTCCATTTTTTCTGATTGCCTAAGTTGTTGCTCTAGTTTTTTATAACCACTGATATCTCGTACCATTGCTACAAACATGCGTTCGTCATCTAGCTTCATTTCATTGATACTAAGCGTCATTGGAAAGGCTTCTTGATTTTTTCGTAAACCTTCCAATTCAAGAATACATCCAAAGACGGTTTGATTCCCTGTCTTTAAATAATGCTGCAAACCATCTTGGTGTTGTTTACGAAAGCGTTCTGGCATTAAACATGTCACATTGCGCCCCAAAAGTTCACCTTTCGAATAGCCAAATATCTTCTCTGCCGCAGAGTTGACATGATAAATATCACCTGATGCTTGAATGCTTACAATACCATCCACTGCATGTTCGACCATAGCATGCATACGATCCGTCATTTGCAATAATTCCTGAGCAATACTATTGAATGATGTTACTACATCCCCCAATTCATCTTGCGTGGGCGACTCACTTAAAATATTTTTTTCGCCTCGCCGCATACGTTCGGTGGCATCTTGTAAGGATTGAATGGTTAACATCACCGATTGATAAAAGGAAACAAACAAGTACAAAATCAACAAAATAACCCATAATGCTGTGACTCCAATCCAATATTTTTCAGTCAAATTATTCTGGTTACGTTGTGATAACTGTTGTTGTACATAGACCATACTGATTTGATTAAATTTTTCTACGGATTCAATAGCTTGCGTACCTTGTCGAAAATAAGTTTCAGAATCTCCTTGAGAAGCAGACGACAATGGATGTAAATGATAGGCAAGAAAAGCATTAATGTTTTGATGAAAGTGTTGATACATCGAATGAAATGCCGACATGTCTTGATTCTCCCAAACATGGGATAAAATTTCATCACTTTCATGCACATAAAAATGAACTTGACGTTTTAACATCTCGACCTTCATAAGATCATCTTGTTTTATGACCTTATAAGCTAAAATACGTGTACCTTGACCGCGTATTTTACCTAAGTTTTCCACCAATTCAGGTACAATCATCCATTGAAATATCAGCAAATCATGAATGAGAGGATTCTCATCATAGCTCAATCCTGATTTACGAGAAAGGGAATGAATGTGGTCATTTAGAATACGGATGATCTTACTGTGTAATACCCAAGATTCTTCAGAAGATAGCTTTTTTTCTTTGATGGTATGCCACATGGTCAATACATCTTGCCAGTTTTCTAGCATAGAAAGAGCACCTTGATTGAGCTTATCTTTGATTTGATAGCCCATAAACATTTCATCAATATTGATACGTTCTTTCCTCAGTGCTTGCTGAAATAAGCTTGAATCTGAGGAGTTTGCATGACTCATGCCCCGATGTTTCGCCATTGCCAATGCCAACTTGCTGGTTTCTTGGATATATTGGATACCCGATAATTCCATTTGGCTATGATGAATAGAGTTATTCAAATCTTGCCATTTCATCAGCATAAATAAAAATAATGGAATCAACATCACAGCACTAATCAGCATAAATTTTTGTGGGTATGAAAGCCGATACATCACATATAACCCTGAATATAAGCAGTAAGAATCTTTAGGGTTTGCTTTTTGGAAGTATGCCAAAGCGATACATACAATCAGAAAAAACAAGCATGATGTCATCACTGACATGGAGGCTACATGTGCCCAAGTATGATCCACATCAATATGGATGACATTCAAAATCAAACCCTGTAAAGCACATGAACTTAATAATAAAATCAAGCTATGACTGATAATTTTGAAATATCGACCTTGTTTGAAATAATGATGATGCATAAATATCAGGGAAGAAATGATAAATGCCGCCGCAGTGAGTGGTGACATCCGAGCTGCAAGGCTATCGTCAGCCGCTTGAGGTAATCTCAGTAAGGATTGATCCAGCCCTAAATTGACTTGAAAGATGTCTTGCGCCAATGACACGCTCGCAAAGATGCCCCAGCCAAGAAGTAGAAACCGTGCAATATGATGAAATAGACCTTTATCAGATTGAAATAACAACATCGCTAAAGATAAACAGATAAAACCGAATGCAGTATTGAAGGTCATATGTGTAAACCAAGGAAACCATGATAAAAACGCATCATGGTTAAGCACCCATGCCAAAGCATCCAAACTGGCTAGGCATAAAAGCAAGTAAATCATATGTTTATGATATTGAAGCAACATCATGAAACTCCTTATTTTTAAATAGCCTATTCAAACATGGACTTCATGCTCATGGTAAATGAATATCTTCGGTGCTTCCTGCATTTGGATTTTCAAAGACATCCATATCAATACTATCTTCACTGTGCGCAACAATGGTCGTAATCGCAGCATCACCTGTCACATTCACCGCTGTACGAATCATATCCAACAAACGATCTACGCCCATAATCAAGGCAATGCCTTCCACTGGTAATCCCACTTGATTAAAGACCATCGCCAACATAATCAAGCCGACCCCCGGTACACCCGCTGTACCAATCGATGCCAAAACAGACATGCCAATGACCGTTAAATAACCATTTAAACCCAAATCAATGCCGTACACATTGGCAATAAACACAGTGGCGACACCTTGCATCATGGCAGTCCCATCCATGTTGATGGTTGCACCAAATGGCACAATGAATGATGCCGTAGAGTTATCGACCCCTAAGCGTTTTTCAGCCGTTTGTAAAGTAACTGGAATGGTCGCATTGGAACTGGATGTACTGAATGCAAAAATTTGCGTGGTACGCATTTTTTTCAAAAAGGTCAGTGGGTTCACACGCCCCAAGACTTTCAATAGACTCATCAACGTCCCTGTAACAGGCAATAATAAAACAAACACCAACACACCGAAATAGCTTAACATCGGAACA
>JAUZQL010000347.1 GCA_030950975.1 Mariprofundaceae bacterium
AAAGCACAAATCCATGCAGGTGGACGTGGCAAAGCAGGTGGTGTGCGTGTTTGTCCATCACTGGCTGATGTAAAATCGGCCGCCGATGCCTTATTGGGCTCTGTCTTGGTGAGTAAACAAACAGGGCCAGCAGGCAAAAAAGTCCATAAAATTTACATCGAAGAAGGCCTAGATATTGCCAAAGAGTTTTACCTTGCGTTGTTGGTAGATCGGGAATTGGAATGTCTTTCCTTCATGGCAAGCCCTTCAGGTGGCATGGATATTGAAGAAGTCGCAGCCCATCAACCTGAAAAAATTGCCACCTTCCCTGTTCGGGATATTCAAACAGCAAACTTTTCGGATATAGCATCATTTTTGGGGCTGCAAGATGAACTTGTCGGGAAATTCGAGACATTAGCAAAACAATTGTATCAAATGTTTGTCGCACAAGATGCTGCGATGTTGGAAATTAACCCTTTAGTTTTGACACGTTCAGGTGATTTAGTGCCACTGGATGCCAAATTGATAGCCGATGACAATGCTTTGTATCGTCAGCAAGCAATGGTGGCGATGCGTGATTTAGCTGAGGAAGATCCACGTGAGCTTGAAGCGGCACAGTTTGGTCTGAATTATATTCAACTGGATGGCACTATCGGGTGCATCGTCAATGGTGCAGGGCTTGCGATGGCAACGATGGATATGATTCACATGAAAGGTTCAAAACCTGCGAACTTTTTGGATGTTGGTGGTGGCGTTACCGTGCCTGCTGTGACAGAAGCCTTTAAATTATTATTTTCTGATCAACATGTAAAAGCCGTGTTGGTGAATATTTTTGGTGGTATTGTACGCTGTGATATCATTGCCCAAGGGCTGCTTGAAGCCATTAAAACTCACCCTATGGATGTACCTGTGATTATGCGTTTGGTGGGTACAAACGAAGAAGCAGGACAAAATTTAGTCAACGATGCTGGCTTGAAGGTGTATTGGGCAAAAGATTTGGATGAAGCGGCAAGTATCGCAGTGAAGGTGATATCATGAGTGTCCTATTAAATAAAAACACACGCGTGATTTGCCAAGGGTTTACGGGCAAACAAGGCAGCTTTCATTCCGAACAAATGCTGGCGTATGGTACAAACTTTGTCGGTGGCGTAACACCCAAAAAAGGTGGTCAAATTCATCTTGGCAAACCTGTGTTTGATTCGGTGGCTGATGCAGTCAAAGAAGAAGGTGCTGAAGCAAGCGTGATTTTTGTACCCCCACGTTTTGCTGCCAATACCATTGTGGAAGCCGCAGAAGCAGGCTTGAGGCTGATTGTTTGCATTACTGAAGGCATTCCCGTGTTGGATATGCTTAAGGTCAAAGAAAAGTTAAAAAATATGGATACCTTGCTGATAGGTCCTAATTGTCCAGGGATTATCACCCCTGGAGAATCAAAAATTGGCATTATGCCTGCACATATTCACCAACCGGGGCGAGTTGGCGTGATTTCACGTTCAGGAACCCTTACTTATGAAGCAGTCGATCAATTGACCAAAACAGGCTTAGGACAATCTACGTGTATTGGCATGGGTGGCGATCCGATTCACGGTATGAATTTTATTGATGCTCTGAAACTCTTTGAAGCTGATGAGCAAACCGAAGGTGTGGTCATGATTGGTGAAATTGGTGGTGCTGATGAAGAACATGCCGCCGCCTTTATCAAGGAACATGTGTCTAAACCCGTAACCGCCTTTATTGCAGGTGCAACGGCCCCTAGTGGTAAACGCATGGGGCATGCAGGTGCGATTATTTCAGGTGGTAAAGGTACAGCGGAAGCGAAATATGCAGCATTGCAAGATGCAGGTGTCATGATTGAACACAATCCAACCTTGTTGGGTGAACGTATGCTTGAACTGTTGCGGTAGTCAATGAATATGATGGATGATGTACTGGCTTGGACATTTCTACAGGTACCTTTAAGTCGTTGGTTACTGGGCATGTTTATCGTTCTTTTGACGGTTCTTGCACAGCGTTACTTGATTGGTCATTTACATAAAATGACCCACCGTTTGGCTGAAAAAACACATACCCATTGGGATGATATTTTTTTTGATGCGGCTGAAAAGCCTGCCAATGGATTCATTCTTGTGGTGGGTATGACATTTGCAATTCATATTTTGGATATACCCAAAGATATTTTTTCCATATTAAATCATGTCAATGATGTATCACGTATTTTAACGATTGCATTGGCAATTTGGTTTATTTGGCGGTTTTTGGATGGTCTGTCGGCTTATTTTAATGATGCCGCAATTCATACGGATACAGTGCTAGATAACCAACTCATTCCAGTGTTATTCAAAACCCTGAAAATATTTTTGATGATGACGGCTGTTTTAATGTTGGCTCAAAATATGGGCTATTCCATTTCAGGTTTGATTGCTTCCTTGGGTATTGGTGGTATCGCGGTGGCAATGGCCGCCAAAGACACGATTTCCAACATCTTTGGTTCTATGATGATTTTGGTGGATCGTCCCTTTAAAATAGGTGATTGGGTGAAAACCAGTGAGTTTGAGGGTGTGGTGGAAGAGATAGGTTTT
>JAUZQL010000348.1 GCA_030950975.1 Mariprofundaceae bacterium
AAAGCCGCACTTCCAGAGTCATGAAAACTCCAAGCTTCATTGTCAGCTACATCGTCAGCCTCGAGTTCTTGTGTCGAGGGTCTTTTGTTTCAATTGTTTCAAACAGTAGATGCCCGATAAAATAACTCGGGCATGACGTACTTTCATGCTTGAATAACTATAGAGAACAGCCCATGCCATAAGCTGTCAAATAACGCCTTGTATTTTTTGTAGGCTTTATTTCATAGGGCTAGCCATTTATGTTGCGCCGATGAATACACTTGCCGCACTTGAAGAAGTCTCTATTTCCCAAGCTGATTTTGACAGCATGCTTGAATTTTCACGTTGTATGATTGCGTTGAAAAAGAATCCAAAATATATTGCTAGCATCCAAGAAAACTTGCCTGACACTGCTGATGCCATGCATCATGAAGCATCGATATTGATGGGATTTGATTTTCATTTAACCGATGGCAAACCCCAGTTGATTGAAATCAATAACAATGCAGGTGGTTTATATATCGGTGATGCAGGTTGGATGCCGCAAGATGATATATCGATATGGTCTGATGATTTGAAAACACGTATTTTATCAATGTTTCCAGCATCATGGCAAACCATCGCGATTATGGATGATGATGTTACACATCAATATATGTACCCTGAAATGCAAGCTTATGCAGCATTACTGCGCCAAGATGATCGACAGGTTTTTGTGGTCAGCCCTGAAGATATATCGTTATGTGACGATGGTTTGTATGTTGAACATCAACGGTTGGATGCGATTTACAATCGTCACACTGATTTTTATTTGAATACACCCGAATTGCTGCATATTCGTAAGGCATTGATGGCACATCAAATCAAGCTGAACCCATATCCACGCAGTTATGCCCTTTTAGGTCATAAAGAGCGCATGGCAGACTGGTGGCGAGAAGGGGTGTTGGAATCGTGTATCGATGACGAGCAAGTCAAACAAATTCGTGCGCTTGTACCAAAAATTTCTTTGATGCGTGAAGCGGATATGGATGAGCTTTGGCAATCACGTAAACAATGGGTATTCAAACCATCTGCAAGACATGGTGGTAAAGGTGTGGTGTTAGGAAAATCCATGAGTCGCAAACGTTTTTACGCATTCGATCCGAACGATACGGTGGTTCAACAATTTGTACCTGCGAGCGTTGTACGTCATGAAGATGTGGATTATAAATTTGATGTACGACTTTACATGCATGGTGAAAATTTAATTGCCATGGCGGGGCGTTTGTGGCGAGGACAAGTTACCAATTTTCGAGAAGAAGGCAGCGGTTGGACAAAAATCTGTGTGTGCTGATTGACTGTGATGATTTCAATCATTGTTCCTGTATTCAACGAACAGGCAATGTTTCATCAACAAAAAACAATGTTTCAAACATTACAAGAGGATGCGGAAGTTATTTTTTGTGATGGTGGTTCTAAGGATGGGACGTGGGAAAGTTTGAAAAACGCCAGCTTTGACTGTGTGCAAAGTGATGCTGGACGTGCTTTGCAAATGAATACAGGCGCAAAACAAGCTCACGGCGATATTTTGTTATTTGTACATATTGATACCATTTTGGATGCAAACTGCTTGCAAGCCGTGAAGGAAGCGATGGATGATATTGATGTGGTGGGAGGGCGTTTTGATGTTTGCTTATCGGGCACACATCCCATGTTTCGCATCATTGAACGCATGATCAATTTTCGTTCACGTTGGACAAAAGTATCGACAGGCGATCAGTGTCAATTTGTACGCAAGGATGTGTTTGAAAACATCAATGGGTTTCCTGAGATAGCGTTAATGGAAGATGTCGCTTTATCTAAAAAACTTAGAACTTTGGGAAAGCTTGCCTGCTTACGTCAAAAGGTGGAAACATCGAGTCGCCGTTGGGAAAAACATGGTATTGCCAAAACCATTGGCTTGATGTGGAGCATTCGTTTTTTATATTGGTTGGGTGTATCAGCAAAGAAATTATCGAAGATGTACCGTTAAATCCACTCTTTTAGAGTCATGAATACCCACTCATGTCATCCAAAATACCCTCGATACAAATATTTGATATTGGGCTGTTATGAAGAAACAATACCTTCATCATCTTTATAGTAAGAAATATAGAAATCATAAGACTTACCAGCATGTCCACATCGTTACTCACGGCGCTTGCCCTTATTGGTTTTGCCGCCAACTCTATTCTTTGTCGCATGGCTTTAGGCGAAAGTCATCTTGATCCCACTAGTTTTACAAGTATTCGACTTTTATCAGGTGCTATCGCTTTGTATATTCTGATTCAATTCAAGCGACCTTCCATCACACCCATTCAAAGTACTTTGTCTTCACGCATCTATGCACCAATCATGTTGTTTATTTATGCCAGTACATTTTCGTTTGCATACGTCAGTTTAAATACAGGCACAGGTGCCATCAGTCTTTATGGTGCAGTTCATATGACCATGATGTCAGCAAGTATTTTTGCAGGCAATCGTCCACCTTTCAAAGCATGGTTGGGCATGCTTATTGCCTTTTCTGGCTTTGTTTATTTGATGTTACCCAGTGCGAGTATGCCCTCGCTTCAAGGTTTTTTCCTGATGACGATTGCAGGCATCGCTTGGGGTATTTACAGTATGTTAGGTCAAACATCTCAAGCACCTTTATGGCATAC
>JAUZQL010000349.1 GCA_030950975.1 Mariprofundaceae bacterium
ACGTTGTGCCACTGTTGTAATGGTATCACCAAATACCATCGGGCCATAATGCTGAGTACGCGCCCAAAAGTTAGATTTTTTACTCGCATGGTCTTGAACAGTTGCTATTGAAGCTGGATGTGAAGGCAAAGGCTTAACCATCACAGGTTTTTGAGCCATTGGTTTCACAGCATGTTTTTGAGATGATTGATTGGCAAGTTTAGGTAAATCAAGAAACACTGAAAATTTCTTAAAATGGGTTGCTCGACCTTGTTTCACTTTCAAAATAACATTGAAAAAAGGAAGATTTAAAGGTCGAATCGATGAAAGCTCCGCACGATTACCACGTTTATCACGTTTAATATTGACCTTAATCGCATCGACTGCCGCATCATGAAACACTTCTAGCAAACGGTAATCCGAGTCTGTTGCCAAACTCACAAATACATTAGCAATAGACTCACCATCTTCTAAGCCTAAAGGAACTTCCGCATAAAAAGGTTCGCCCAAATGACTAGCGACATCAATTTTCCCCAAAGAGACAGCTTGAGCCGCCCCTGACATACTTAATATTGACAACGCAAATGCGCAAACAATACGCATGATATGATGATACATATCTGCCTCCCTAGGGTAAATAGAAATCAATCTCTTCACTGAGCAATCAATAATTCTGCGATTTGAATCGCATTCAATGCAGCACCCTTACGGATATTATCTGCCACCACCCACAAGTGCAAGGAGTTGGCACACGAAGCATCTTCTCGAATACGTCCCACCCAAACTGGATCCGTTCCAGCAACATCTGATGCCAAAGGATAATCTTCAGTGGCTGGATCATCGATCACACAGATACCTTCAGCATCCGCCAAAATTTGACGAGCATGCTCTGCTGTCATTTCATCTTCGAATGTAATATTCACGGCTTCTGAATGACCATAAAATACAGGTACACGAACCGTTGTTGCTGTGACTGCAATATCAGCATGCATAATTTTCACTGTTTCATCGATCATTTTTTGTTCTTCTTTGGTGTAACCATTTTCAAGAAAAACATCGATATGAGGAATCACATTAAAGGCAATACGCGAAGGAAATACATTCACTTTTGCCGTTTCACCATTCAACAATGAAGCCGTTTGCTTGGCTAATTCTTCAATCGCTTTACCACCACCACCAGACACAGCTTGATATGTCGAAACATTTACCCTTTTAATAGGTACGACAGCATGCAAAGGATTTAACGCAACCACCATTTGAATCGTTGAGCAATTGGGATTAGCAATGATACGGTTATGACGCGCCATTTCTAAATCATTAGGATTGACTTCAGGTACAAGCAAGGCAATAGCTTCATCCATACGCCATGCACTAGAATTATCAATGACATAACAACCTGCTTCTGCAAAACGTGGGGCATGTTGTTTCGAAGTGCCACCACCCGCAGAAAATAAAGCAATATCCACACCTTCAGGGTCAAACCCATCCAAATCTTCCACTTCATAACTTTCATCGTTAAATTCAATCAATGAACCTGCACTACGACTTGAAGCTACAGGAATGATCTTAGAAATTGGAAACTTACGTTCTTGCAAAATTTCCAACATGGTTTGACCTACAGCACCCGTTGCACCAACAACAGCAAGCACATAAGCCTCTTTCTTTGGTAAAAAAGCTTCCAAATTATGCTCTATCATGCCAATGCCTCCAATGCCTTACAAACCGCATTTCCCATGTCCGAACAAGACACTGAAACTTCACCATTGGCTAAATCAACAGTACGAACACCAGCATCCAATGTATTTTCAACCGCTTGTTCCACTTTTTCAGCCAAATCTTCACGGTTTAATGAAAAACGTAGCATCATGGCGACTGAAAGAATCGTAGCTAAAGGATTGGCTTTATCTTGACCTGCAATATCAGGTGCTGAACCATGGATTGGTTCATACATCGCAAATTCTTCGCCAATCGATGCCGATGGCAACATACCAATCGAGCCTGTCAGCATGGAAGCCTCATCAGATAAAATATCGCCAAACAAGTTACTGGTCACAATGACATCAAATTGCTTGGGATTGCGAATCAATTGCATCGCTGCGTTATCCACATACATATGGGATAATTCAACGTCAGGAAATTCTGCTTGATGCACTTCTATCACAATCTCACGCCATAATTCAGACACTTCCAATACATTGGACTTGCCAACACTACAGACTTTATTGGAGCGTAAACGTGCGGCTTCAAATGCTTTACGGGCAATCCCACGTACTTCACTTTCACGGTAACGCATGGTATTAAAACCACTGCGTTCGCCTTTGTATTCTTCAAAACCACGTGGCTGACCAAAATAAATGCCTGAAACCAATTCGCGTACCACAAGAATATCCACACCTTGCACCACTTCGGGTTTTAAGGTGGAAGCATCTAACAACTGATCAAAGACTTTTGTGGGGCGATAATTCGCAAACAGCCCTAAATCTTCACGAATACGGAGTAAGCCTGCTTCAGGGCGCAAAGGTTTATCCAAAGATTCCCATTGAGGGCCACCCACAGCACCCAAAAGTACGGCATCCGAAGATCTCGCTAAAGTCTGAGTTGAGGCAGGATATGGATCTTGTTCAGCATCATACGCTGCTCCACCAATCACAGCTTCTTGCCATGTTGCACCCAAATCAAACGTTTGATTCAATACATCCAAGACTTTAAGTGCTTCGTTTACAATTTCAGGACCAATGCCATCACCTGGTAATACTGCAATTTTCACAGTCATCACTTACTCCTTTGCTTGACAGCATCAGTCCTCATAGCGGACTTCACAGCAGCCAAAAATTCATCCATATCTTTAAATTCACGGTATACTAAGGCAAAATGAATACATGTCATATCCTTAGAAGAAACATCTAGGACAGTCCAAAATACAAGCTTAAGCCGTGTAAATTGGGAAGCGATCAGTCAAGGTACGAACTTCCGCCTTCACAGTTGCTTGCAACGCCGTATCTTCAGGTGATTTCAACACACGAAGAATCATCTCACCAATTTGTTTGGCTTCAGATTCTTGCATACCACGTGCTGTCATCACAGACGCACCGATACGAATACCTGACGTGACAAATGGGGATTCAGGATCGAATGGGATGGTATTTTTATTGGTGGTAATACCCGCTGCTTCCAAGGCATGTTCAGCCACTTTCCCAGTAATACCCTGAGGACGCACATCCAAACGGAACATATGGCAATCAGTACCACCCGAAACCACTTTAAAACCACCCGCCGTTAAGGTGTCCGCCAAGTTGCGTGCATTCTTAATCACTTGTACTTGATCGGCTTTAAACTGTTCGCCCAAAGCTTCACCAAAGGCAACCGCTTTTGCAGCGATCACATGCATCAATGGCCCACCTTGAATACCAGGGAAAATACGCGAATTTAACTTCTTCGCCAAATCATCATCATCGGTTAAAATCATACCACCACGCGGGCCACGCAAGGTTTTATGCGTCGTTGTGGTCATCACATGCGCATGGCCAACAGGGCTTGGATACACGCCAGCGGCAATCAAACCTGCATAATGTGCCATATCAACAAACAAAATTGCACCTACAGAGTCCGCAATTTCACGCATACGTTTAAAATCAATCTCACGTTCATAAGCTGATGCGCCGCCAATAATCATCTTTGGCTTATGCTCTTCCGCCAAGGCTTGCATGACATCATAATCAATGCGTTGATCCGATTCACGGACACCATAAGCAACCACATTGTATAAAAGTCCAGAAAAGTTCACGGGGCAACCATGTGTGAGATGTCCACCATGTGCCAAATCCATACCCATGACCGTATCACCAGGCTTCATCACAGCCATATAGTCTGCCATATTGGCTTGCGATCCTGAATGAGGTTGAACATTGGCGTGTTTCACACCAAAAATTTCTTTCGCACGTTCCTGTGCTAAGGCTTCAACTTTATCCACATGTTCACAACCGCCATAATAACGACGACCAGCATAACCTTCAGCATACTTATTGGTCATCACCGAACCTTGTGCCTGCATCACAGCTTTTGACACAATATTTTCACTGGCAATCAATTCTAATGTGTGTTGTTGGCGACCTAATTCTTCAGCAATGGCATCCACCACCACGTCATCATTTAAGTCTGCTTCAAAGAAATCTTTACGATTTGACATCTTTCACTCCAAATACATCATAAAATACAACGAAAAAGAGGGCTCACTAGGAGCCCTCGTTTTTTAATACACAAATACAGGGCAACGCCCAAAAAACAACTTAATAACGGCGTTCGCGAATACGCGCTGCCTTACCACGCAATTCACGTAAGTAATACAATTTCGCACGGCGAACACGACCTCTACGAACCACTGTAATACTTTCCAACATAGGGGAGTGCAATGGAAAAACACGTTCAACACCAATATTGTTAGAAATTTTACGGACTGTAAAACTACTTGAAATGCCTTTATTGTGGCGGGCAATCACCACACCTTCATAGGCTTGTAAGCGTTCACGTTTTTCAACGCCTTTCTTGCCCTCTTTAAAATCGACTACACGAACATTCACACGGACGGTATCGCCCTCACGGAATGTCGGAATATCACTACGCAACTGATCTTTTGTTACATCATCCAACGCACGCATCTCATGCCTCCAAACTAACTCATACAAAGCCGATCAAGATAAATAGCCAAAGCCGCCCTGACCGAAAGGTGCCGCACCTTACCTATCCCAACGATAGGTGACAACCACCCATTTGCTCGAGGTAAGTTTTTTACATCCAAGCCCCAAGCTGTTCCAAAGACAATCAAATGATTTCCAGTCATCTTGGGTAAATCCGCTGGCAACACCGTTACACCATCCATCGCTTGCGCTGACGTAAACCATAACTGATAGTCATATTGCGCTTGTGCATCTTCCAAACTAGCTAAGACCTGCACCGATTTTAACACTTCACGCCGACCTTGGTTGCGTTGACCACCTTCGCCACGCTTCCAATAGCCTGTTAAATCATTCACCATCGATTCCATGCCTTTGGCAGGATGAATCAAATACACATGTTCCACATCATAAAATGCTGCGGTTCGAGAAAAATCATGCACATCCATCGGTGTAATCGCCGTGGTTGCTGTCTCACCTTTACGATTCAAGACGGGTGAATGCAGCAATGCCACATCAATACGTGAAGCCATCATGCTTGTGGGGCTCGCAAATTATTCCAAGATGCGTGCAAATAATCATACCCTGACCACAAGGTCAACACGCTGGCAAACCATAATAAAATCAGACCTACATCTTGCATACTTACCCCAACAATGGATTCATGAAACAATAAACCTTCAATCGCACATAGTTGCGCAGCCGTTTTCCATTTCCCCAACTTCGATACATGCACGATACTCGCACGCTCTGCCAACCACTCTCTTAATGCGCCAATCGCAATCTCACGACCAATAATCACCATCGCTAAAATGGCGGGTGCATCATGACTATCGACCAACAAGACCAAAGAAGTTGCCACCAAGAGTTTGTCTGCCACTGGATCTAGGAAACGACCAAATGCCGTGACTTCCCCTCGTGTTCGAGCCAAATAACCATCCAACCAATCAGTAAAGCCAGCTAACGCAAACACAAATGCTGCACCATAATGATTCCAAGGTTCTGGGAAAAAGTAAAACGCCGCGATAAGCACGGGAATCAAAGCCACGCGCCCAACGGTTAATTGATTGGATATAGTCCATTGCATATCAGCGGTTATGTCTGAAAGATGGACAAAGGTAAAGTATTTTATTCACCAGACCCCCTACATTGACGCAAGGCTTCATAGGTTACAATGGAACACGCAGATGAAAGGTTTAAAGAACGCACAGGTGCATCCTCACGCATGGGAATTTTAATCATGCTTAAATCTGCCAAAACCTCATCAGGCAATCCTCGTGATTCAGGGCCAAGCACCAACACATCTCCTTGCTGAAAAGCAACATCCCAAATCGTAGCCGTTGATTTCGTACTTAAAGCATACCATTTTCCTGTATCCTTCAATGTTCCACGCAGGTGTTGCCAATCCTTATATTCTTGCACATCCAGCCATTGCCAATAATCCAAACCAGCACGCCGTAGATGCTTATCCGATAGCTCAAAACCCAAAGGATGCACCAAATGAAGCTGACATGATGTACATGCGCAAAGCCTTGCGATATTACCCGTGTTGGGCGGAATCTCAGGCTCAAATAAAACAATATGAAGTAAGGTCTGTGGTGATGATGTCATGTCATTAAAACCTTTTTGCCAGTGTCGTCATGACCTTAGATGTGAGCTTCATTAAACCTTGAATGGGCTTCGGCAATTCAGCTGCGCCCAAATGTTCTGCCAAATTCGCATGACCTTGCTCATCTTCACGCATCTGGGTCACAATGGCTCGGCTACGCGCATCCTGTTCAGGCAATGTTTGCAAATGGCTTTCAAGATGACGCACGACTTGATGTTCTGTTTCAGCTAAAAATCCCAAGTTCCAACGATCACCTACGACCCCTGCAGTCACGCCCATCACAAATGAACCTGCATACCAAAAAGGATCGAGTTTGGAAGGCTGTTCACCCAATTCATCCAAACGGCTGCGACACCAATTCAAATGATCACTTTCTTCCACCGAAGCTGTCTGTAATTTACAAGCAATTGAATCATCACGAGCCATCATACTTTGCCCTTGATACAAGGCCTGCGCTGCCATTTCACCCGCATGATTGACTCGCATCAAAGCTGCGGACTGTTGTTTATCTTTCTCCGACAACCCACCTTCATCAACATCCTTTGCTGGATAATCCCGTTGTGTTTCATGACGTAAAAAAATATTTTTTAACGCAATATCCACATGCCCAATCCATTGATCTGATAAATCATAGGAGCGGAGTGGTTGATTATTTGCTGACATGTTCATTCCCTTGCGCTTGGTATAGCGAATTAATGCGACGAATCATTTGCGGTAACATATTCATACGATGCTGATCCAATTGCATGCGTAAGCGTGGCAAATGTTGATAACATTCATCATCGTTATGCGGCCATGCGAATACTTGCTCAATGCTTCCAGCCGATAATACATCGGTAAACTCTGCATTTAGCTGTTCAAGTGAGCCTTCTGATAATGGATTTAACAAACGCAATAAAATCCAATGATCGACATAACGAAAACTATGATAATTGATATAAAAATCACGAATATGCGCTGTCGCCGCCTCAATCGAATCGGTATGAAACATCAGCGATGAATCTTCTGAACCAATCAAACCATCATGGGTTAAGCGGCGTACCCATGAATGCATAAAAGGCCCCCAAAAATCCTGATTGGGTGCTTCCAAAAGTACCACAGGCATCGGCGGATTACGGCCTGTCTGCAACAAGGTTAAGGTCTCAAAACCTTCATCTAAGGTACCAAAACCACCGGGGGTTAACACCACCGCATCACTTTCTTTTAGGAAAAATAGTTTTCGTGTGAAAAAATACTGGCAATCAAAATGCCTTGATGTGCCATAAACGACATCGTTGGCATGTTGCTCCATCGGCAAATGAATACCAATACCAAACGAGCGTTTTGAACCTGCTCCCTCATTGGCTGCTTCCATCATCCCTGGTCCACCACCTGTAATGACCATAAAACCTTCATCACTGATGGCTTTGGCAAAATCACGGGTATGTTGGTATCGAGGGTCATCCTTAGGAATCCTTGCCGAACCAAAAATACTCACTTTACGCCACGCTTGGTACGGCTTAAATATATCCAAACCTTGACGCATCTCTTTCATCAAACGCGCCATCATCTTCACATCACGTTGACTATGTTCTTCACGCAAGAGTTTCAAGGTTTCCTTCAAAATACGTCGTTTATAAGGTTCATGATCCTGCATCGCTTTCATGATTTCTTGCAAAAAAGCTTCACTTTCTTCGACATATTCTTTTTTCATTTATTCACCTCGTGCTTCGATGACCACATCAATACGGCGATTCATTTCACGCCCTTTCGCATATTCATTGCTGGCAATGGGATGTACTTCACCATAACCCAATGCTTTGATACTTGCCGCATCCACACCCGCAGCGATTAAAAAGTCACGCACTGATTCCGCTCGTTGCAACGAAAGCTGTTGATTTTCTTTCGCATCACCCAAACTATCTGTATGCCCTTCAATACGAAACGTTCGATCACCATAAATATCCATCGCTTCTTTCAAACGCCCCAATAAATCAAAGTATCGAGCATTAAGCTTCGTTTCACCTGAACCAAAGTTCAACATACCCAAACGAATCAATAAAGACCCATCTAAATTCACAATGATTTGCACACCTTTTTCAGGAAACAAAGCACGCAAACGTTTTTGACGTTTTAGTTCAAAGGTTTCTCGCTCTAATTTGGCACGAAAAGCATCTTTCATATCGCCCAACTGCCTATTTTTTTCTAATAGTAATGTGGCTTGAAGTTGCGCTAACGCTTGTTTTTTATCTTCTTTACACGCCTGTTTGGAAGATAATAAACGATGTTTAGCATCGATACTTTGCTGTTGAAGTTTCGTTTGTAGTTGATGTACCGCTTTCACCAAAGCTTGCGTGCTATAATC
>JAUZQL010000035.1 GCA_030950975.1 Mariprofundaceae bacterium
GTCAATTGTTGCTCACCTGCATCCAATGTCTGATTACAGTTGGTATCTTGATACAACACATTTGACCATCCTGTATTGGCTGGACTAGCCACAGCGGTACTTGAAAACTTCACCGTCCCTGCTGTTCCTGCTGTAAATTGATGTGGATAAAATTTCACACTACCGGGCATTGCCATGCCCACATTATCCGTCAGGAATGTATTGGGTGCAATATCACCAAATAATACACCTGAAAATGGTGAACCTGCTTTATTCAAGGTAAAACTCATCTTATCCGTGGCAATGGTATACGTTCCACCCAAAGTACCAACATTCCCCCCCGTAGAAAGATAAGCAGTGGGGTTTGTTTCCTGAATACAAAGTGCCGAGCCATCAGCTACACCCAAGCTATCCAGCAGTGCAAGTGTAAAATCACCTGAACCATTGGTATAAGCTGTCGCATACACATTCGTTGAACAATCGGTTAGTTCCACTTTCACCTTAGAAATGCCTTTTTCACCACCATCCTGAATAGCATTATGGGCAATGCCTCCAGTGCCCACACCGTTATCCTCAAAGACACGCCCATTAAATAACGTCGCCTTACTTTGATACATACCAAAATCTTCATTGATTTTAGATCCAGTTGCAGCGAGCGTAAAATTTGCACGAATTTGATTCGGTGTTTGTGTACCAATCCAAGAGGTCGGAATGGTTGCAGTGACATCTGTTAATGTCGGATTGGTATCCACAATCGTATGATACGTTCCTGCTGCCACGGTTGGGAAAGCAAATCCACCCGTAATCGGATCAACAGGCTGGGCTGCAATGGCAGTACCTACACTATTGATTAATTTTACATACAAGGTCAAACCTGTGCCAGCCTCAGCACCATTTTTCCTGCTATCTTTATTGGCATCCAGATACACCGTTCCTAATACACGGGATGTCATGCTAATCGTCGCTTGGCTGTAAACATCCGTTGAGCCTTCCCCATCCACCAAACCTGATGCACGTAGCGCCACCGCACTCATTGCTGTACCAGTAGGACCTGGCAAAGTGGTATAAGTTGCTGTTGCTGTATTCACAACCGTTGCCGCTGCTCCAATTTTAGAAGGATTGCCTTTGGCTCGATAAAGTAAGGTGATGATCTTTCCAGGATCTAATCGAGCAAAATTTGAACCAGCCGTAGCAATGGCAGCATAAGCATCATTAAAGACAATACTGCCACCACCTGTTGGTGCTGCCACCACCGTGAATTTCCCTTCTAAATCTCCTAAATCAACCACACCATCCCCATCATTATCCACGCCATCCGCGGCACCATCAATCAACACCAAGCTTGTCGGCAAGTTATCCACCACTTTTAAATCATAAGCTGGGGTTGTTGTACTGGTATTGGTGAGCACCACTTTATACTCGTAGGTATCTCCAGAACTACCCGATGCTGTAGCTGCAAATCCTCCCAGCCCAGTAGTCACATTCCGAACCTTCTTGGAAATCGTCACTGTAGGGCGGTGAACCACAGCCGTATATTCCGCGTGTAAACTTGAAAGTGCAGTGCCACCAGAAAAGTTATCCGTGCCATTGTTGGAATGGAATACTTGACCTTGATAATTCAGACTTCCACCAAAGCTATTGAGCAGATTTGTCCCATCCACATTCGCCGTTGTATTCAACACTCGCACTGTTGCATAATAATCAAACACGGCTGACACAGCACTATAATTGGCGATATTCATATTGATAATACCAGCTTTGAGCGATGGTGTTGCGGCAGCGGGTATAGCTGATCCACTTGGTGTTGCCACCAAGTTATTGTTGGGTTGAGCAGCCAGTGAGACGAGCCCCAAACCTGTGGGCAAAGTATCTCTAAAGATAAGGTTTTGAAAAGCCCCACCTGTTGGTGCTAATGTTGGATCTGCACCAAATAAACGCGCATACAAATCATAGCTTAATTCTTCACCAATCGCAGCATAGGGATTCGTCGTAAACGTTTCCGATGTTTTTACCAATGTTTTCTTAAAATTCAAGCCAAGAATGCGTGGTGCAGCACGATCATGACTATATGCACCAAGGAAAGTTTTAGGTGTTGTTGATGAGCCATTACCATTTTGAGACTGAGAGAAAAATTGACCTTTCACATCGCCCACCAATGACATTGGGAAACCATTATCATGAGCGGTTACATTGACACGCACAGTCATATTCCCTGTATTCGTACCATTGGTATCATAACCTAATAAGTTTCTACTCCATAATGATGGATCACCACATGTCCATATCCCAGCAACCTGACTACATACCGAACCCGTCCAACCTCCCGTACCTGATCTTATCACCGTAACTGAATTAATCGTCAAGCCTGTTTTAACAATAGGAAGGGTAAATTGCATATAATCTGCCGTTGAAGCTGCTTCACCCACATTTTTAAAATTGAAATCAAAACTCATCGTATAACCATCGCTGACAATGGCGTAAGCGGGATTTACTGTCATATCCAAATCAGGGATCAAAGGATTCACTAATTTTGTATTCACATTGGCTTGTGGATTCGCACACGTGCTTGGCGAACTCAATGATAAACTTAGATTACCACCATAGTTGCTCGCCAAAGGATCCAATTGATTATTGGCAGCATTGGGTTCTGCGACTGCCAAAGAAGGATAAGCCTGCGCATACAAATCATCGGTTAATGTCGGTACTAGAAAAAACTTTAAAGCTGCCGCTGTACCATGACGCATACCTGTTCCACCCAATGTAAACGTGGGTGATGTCGCTAAGCCTGTCGCAGTCGCTGTTCCATCTAAGCATATCTGAGGTGCTACACAAGCATTCGGTGTCGTATTCACCGCAGTACCCGTCACGGTTATCGCAGCATAAGGATCCAACCTCATACCTGCTGGAAATGCTATGCTGCTTAAACTCAATGTACTCGCAGTGCCGCCACCATTATCAAATGCCACCACAACTTGTGTACGTCCTGCTGCCTGAGGCGTAATCGTTTGTGCCGTTGGATTCGCCGCAAAATAACCAAACCCTGGGGTCATGATCAATTTCGCTTTTCCACTCACTGGTGTGGCTGCTATCCCCCCTGGGTTGGTTGAAGGCAAATTAGAGGCAACCGCTGCGCCGTTATTGGTACAACCCCATGTTAAATTTGCGACATTATCAGAACCAAATCCAGTACAGGTATTTCCTAGTGTTTCTTGAAAATGATAAGCTTGGGTTGTGTTTGCACGAAGGTTTGGAAACGTAACCACATTATTATTTGTAATCGTCGTAAGTCCACTTCCAGCAGGCTGTGAAGTCACTGTCATCGTCGTTGCACCACTGCCTGCAAACACATCTTGAAACCGCACATTATAAGCATCGACAGGACCCGTATTTTGCACCGTAACATACCAATCTACCACATCACCTGAACCACCATACACCGTAGAAGTATAAGGAGCTGCAGGGTTCGCAGTTTTATTCAATCCCGTTTTCACCACTTTAATATTGGGTTTACTCACTGGAATCACATAGGGCGTACCAGGTGAACTGACAGGGTTACCACAACTGATTTTACCTGCGCCAGAAGCGGTAATCGTGGGCGCATTACTTGCTTTCTCCCCCACTGTAATACCAAAACGAATGCGAACTTCATTCACACCTCCACCCGTGGCTGAATATAAATCAGCTAAGGCTGGAATCTGTGTTTTTGTCCATGTGTATGGTGAAACTGTTGTTCCTGCACCTGTTGGATTCACACTTGCTGTCCAAGTCGTGCCGCCATCTGTACTCACTTCCACGGTTCCTGGCACAAAAGCTAAGCCTGTGGTTGTCGTATTCAGTACTTCCTGCGCAGAAGCATTCAAAATATCTGGCGTACCTGTATTGCGTACAATAATGACATCTTTTCCCACACCACATAAAGGTGCAAACGTATTCACAGTATCATGCACGACTTCCATTTGTCCTGCTGGAAATGTGAAATTAGGCTCGAAAACATGTGCGGGACCTTGTGCGACACCACCGCATCCCCATTGTGCATAGACATCATTGCTACCATTGGCGATACTACAAATGTTTCCAGCAACTGTTGCATTTAATACAATAGTTCTTGTACTTCCTGCTGGAATATCACCCAGCGCCCATGAGACTTGCCGCCCTGTAACCGCAACATTGTTACACTTTAATGTAGGATTTCCGACCGTTGAGCAGGATTCCGCAGCATTTGATGTATTCGTTGCCACAGTATCCAAAGTCATACCATTGGGCAGTGTATTGTAGAGCGCAGCGCCAAATGAAGTGCCATCCCCAACATTGGTCACATAAATCTTCCAAGAGAC
The DNA here is from genome assembly GCA_030950975.1 of Mariprofundaceae bacterium. Taxonomy (GTDB): domain Bacteria; phylum Pseudomonadota; class Zetaproteobacteria; order Mariprofundales; family Mariprofundaceae. The sequence continues at coordinate 4,314 of JAUZQL010000035.1, forward strand.
ATTTGTTCCAACCACCGTGTATTGCTGCGGTGTCATCGAGATGGCTAACAAGCCCTTACGGACAATCGTGGGGGTAAACGATCCTACTGCATAAAAATCACGCGCTGTTGTGACTGAGGTTTGATAATCATCATAATCAACACGGACTTGTGCTGCTACGGGTGTCTTTGAACTTCCTCGTTTCAACTGCAACACAAACGTAATTGTGCCATTCGCAGATAACTTGGGTGTTAACACAAAGGTTGGACCGCCCAATGATGGAGCAGCAGGAACAGCCGCAGTGTATGTAATATTCGTTGTTGTAAACAAACCACCGAAAGTCGGTGTTG
>JAUZQL010000350.1 GCA_030950975.1 Mariprofundaceae bacterium
TCTTCATCCAAAGTGACTCGCCAAATCAAACCATCAAGCTTACCTCCGAGCAAATCAAAGGAGGATGTTTTAGGGCGTTCTGGAAACCAAAAAACATAGTTTAATTGCAACAAAGCTTTGCCTTGCCAGCGTGTATGAGAGATGTGTGTATAAACAACAGGTTTTTTCACATGGATGATTTGACCCGCTGCATTGATCTTTATTTCACCCAAATAATCCGCTTGAAGCCCCAATAAAATTGAAATCTGGGGTGAAAAATAGTTCAATAAACGTGTTGTCTCAGAAGCATTAGGAAGGGGTATATGAAGAGGGTTTTTGGATGAATGTTCATTCTGAAATAAAGGCTGTTTATCACCAGAATTTAAACTTTTTGCCAAATGATAATGCAAATCGGATAGCCCATATTTCAATGGTTTCTGAAAATTAGACTTGGCTTCATCATGCCAATGATGCACACCCATCAGAAAAGGTAGCGCTGTTAATGGATAGATGCCCAGTGTTCGTTTCCACATTTGATAATCATCGGGGACTTGGCTAGCTACAATAATTTCTGCTAAATGTTGCAATCGAAAGGCATGGGTTTGCTGCATACATTGATGCAAAGCTTCATGGACTGATTGATGAAAGTTCTTTTGTGCCCACGTTTCAAGTTGTGTTTGCGAACTCACTTGAAGATTGTTTTTCTCAATATCCCAATCAGTCAGTGCTAATTTTTCCAGTTGATTCAACCAGAATGAAGCTTTCTTTTCTGTGTTTAATGCATGGGAATACGAAGACCAAAAACGGTTACTACGAAGCATCGGGAAAGCCTTGATTCGCATATTTTGCACATCGCGAACATGTTCTCTATCAATATTGATATCCAAACGAGCTATTAAATCACCACATGCTGGTTGAACTTTTTGCCATGTCATGTTGGGTGGTTTTGTCGCACATCCTGAAAAAAGAAACAGCATTGCCAGTACAGAAATAGCTTGCCATGCCTTGGAGACATAAGAGTAATTAAACATTTCAAACCTCCCCTCAACCGTTTTTTTAATCCATCTAGGTCAATGTCTATCAACTTAAACATGAAAGGCATTTACATAGGGGTTTTTAGTGTCTTAAATGATGCCATGAGTCATGGATTATGGCTTAATTTTATCTGATATCCATGTTTTTAACCAATCTGTTGCTTGCTGTACAGGCATCGGGCGACTGACAAAGTAACCTTGAACACGATCACAATTCAAGTTATCCAAGACATCCCAATCACCTTGATCTTCCGCTCCTTCTGCAACAACACGCAAGCCAAGGCTGTGTGCTAAATTGATAATCGCACGCACAATAACAATATCATTTTCATTATTATGCATTCCCATAACAAAAGAGCGATCAATTTTTAACTCATCGACTTTCAAATGTTTTAAATAGGATAACGATGAATAACCAGTACCAAAATCATCAATGGATACTTCCACGCGCATCGCATCAATAGAATGTAATACCTCAGCTGCTTGTTGTGGATCATCCATCAACATGCTTTCTGTAATTTCCAAAACAATGGCTTCAGGTGGCAATTGATAACGTTCAAAACACTGGCGTACTCGTCTTACAAAGCTTTCCTCTTTCAAATTTCTTGCCGACAAATTGACGGATACACACACTTGCATACCTGCTTCTCGCCAAGCTGCGCACTGTGCCGATGCTTCTTCTAAAATCCACCAAGTCATTGGGTTAATCAAGCCTGTTTCTTCTGCCATGGGAATAAACATGTCAGGAAATACCAAACCTCGTGTAGGATGATTCCAGCGTACCAAGGCTTCAAACGAAGGCAAACCATCTCCTTTGGTTAATAATTGCGGTTGATAATAAAGCTCCAGACCACCTTGTTCAATGGCATATTTCAAATCTCCTACCAAGGATAAACGTGCTTCACTGTCCCTTTTCATATCAGATTGATAAAAAACAGCCGTTTTTTTATCTTTTTTTGCTACATACATTGCGACTTCAGCACACTGTATTAAATCTTCAACATGATCTGCATCTTCAGGAAACACCGCAACACCCATGCTTGCGCTTATTTGAACGGCATGTTGCTTATTCAATATCGTTAATGGCGATGCGAGTGTACGCAGCAATTTTTTTATGACCTCTTTTGCTTGTGTCGCATTCGTATACGGTAAACCAACAATAAATTTATCACCGCCCAAACGTGCCAAAGTATCCGAGCTTCTTAATTGTAAGCGAAAGCGTTGTGCGACTTCTTTCAAGAATAAGTCACCTTTGTAATAACCTAATGTATCATTCACTTCTTTAAAACGATTCAAGTCAATCATCAAAAGACAACAACAGGCATTTTCTCGTCGTGCAATTTGGAAGGATTGTTGAGCCCGTTCAATCAATAGTGTTCGATTCGGTAAGCCTGTTAACACATCATGCAAAGCTTGATGTTTCATGATATTTTTTTGGCGTTCCAGTTCTAAAGTACGTTGACGAAGGGCATCATTTGAAATTTCAACTTCTTTACCCAATTGCTGATACTTTTTTTCAAGTATTCGCAGTTCCGCTTGTAGCATTTGGATTTTTTGATTCATACATACCTTCCATGTGGACTCAATGTAACTCAAGTAAAAAAGCAAGATATACGCCAGTCCACCATGAAGAACTACAAGGCTCTAGCTAACAGCATCCCTAACCATGCCAAACTGACACAAACCACTATTTGCCCAAAGACATTGCCCAAAGCCATGCTCAATGCACCTTCTTGCAATAGTCGAACTGTTTCTACGGAGAAGGTTGAAAAGGTCGTGAATGCGCCCATAAAACCTACGGTGACAGCCAAACGGGCTAGCTCACCGACAGTCACACGTTCCAACATCCACACAAATAAAAAACCAAGCATAAAACTACCAAGAACATTGACCGTCAGTGTTCCCCAAGGAAAGGCACTGCCCGATAAGCGTTGAATCATGCCTGCAACATACCAACGCATGACTGCGCCCAAGGCTCCACCTGTGGCAATCGCCAACATTTGTTTCATGATTCTGACTCCTTACGCAAAGCTTCACGCCGTTCATTCAGCCATGCCATGCGCTCTGTCAGTGTGCGTTCAAAACCACGTTGTGTGGGTTCAAACAAAGGAATATCACCCAAAGCATCGGGGAAATGAGATTGATCCACCACAGCATCTTTAGCATGATGGGCATATTGGTAACCTTCACCTCGCCCCAATTGCTTCATCAATGGGGTGGGTGCATTTTTCAAATGATTCGGGACATCCAAATGACATGTTTCACGCGCCAATTTTCTAGCTGCTTTTTCGGCCAAGTAAGCGGCATTACTTTTGGGTGCCAGTGCTAAGTAAATAGCTGCTTCAAATAAACCTTGTTCGCCTTCGGGAGAGCCTAAAAATTCAAACATGCGTTGCGCATCCATACAAATATTGAGTGCCTTAGGGTCAGCCAAACCTATATCTTCTGTGGCAATACGAATCAAACGACGTGCGACATACAAAGGCTCATCGCCTGCTTCCAACATGCGTGCCAACCAATAACAACTGGCATTGACATCCGAACTACGAATAGATTTATGCAAAGCAGAAATGAAATCATAATGCCCATCACCATCGCGATCATAATTGGCTTGTCGGCGCATCCATTGCTGTTGAACATCATCCAAACACCAGCTTTTTTGCTCATCTGCTTCAAACAGAGCTTGCAAGGCATTGAGTCCATAACGTGCATCACCATCAGCGGCGTTTGCCAACCATTGAAGCGCCTTGTCTTCAATATGAAAACTACTTGTTTGCCGTTGTAAATCATCTAAACCACGTTGTACGATGCGCAACAAAGCCTCTTCACTCAAGGCTTTCAACACCACAATACGACAACGAGAAAGCAGGGCATTGTTTAAGTTAAACGATGGATTTTCTGTGGTTGCACCTAACAAAATTAAGGTACCATCTTCCAAATAAGGTAGTAACACATCTTGTTGTGCTTTATTAAAGCGATGAATTTCATCTAAAAACAACACGTATGAGCGGTTTTCAGATTTGGCTTTAGCCACCACTTGTTGCACTTCTTTTTTACCCGCAGAAACGGCGGATAACATAGCAAAAGGCATATTGACTGATTCTGCCATCAAGGTCGCCAAGGTTGTTTTTCCGACACCAGGAGGTCCCCAAAACACGCAAGATACTGCCCTTTTTTCTCGAATAGCCGCTGCAAACCAAGCTGAATCATCGGTAA
>JAUZQL010000351.1 GCA_030950975.1 Mariprofundaceae bacterium
TAACGCAGCTATTTTATAACATTCTGCCAGTGTCGGATAATTAAAAACATGGCGGATTAAATCATCCACTGTGCCGTCTAAATTCATCACCATTTGCCCGATATGAACCAATTCACTAGCGGACTCGCCAACAATATGTACACCCAAAAGTTTACGGCTATGAGCATCGACAATAAGCTTCAACATACCATTGGAATCACCAATGATTTGCCCACGTGCTGTTTCACGGTAAGCACCAAAACCAGTCACATATTCAATGCTTTGCTCATCCAACTGTGTGGACGTATCACCCACCCATGCAACTTCTGGAATCGTATAAATAGCCATTGGCAAGTGGCTGGATGTAATATCTTCATAATGAGACATCTTTTATGCTCCCAGTTAGTTGTTATTCCTCCCTGTCTTCAGGCAAATCAGGCAATAAGCCTGAAACAAATTCATTGGCATCAAAGGGCATCAAATCTTCCAAAGATTCACCCACGCCAATGTAACGTATCGGTAAATCATAGGTATCACTTAATTGTAGCACAATGCCACCTTTAGCAGAGCCATCCAATTTAGTCACAATCAAACCTGTCGTGCCTGCGACTTCACGGAATTTATCCACTTGCACCACTGCATTTTGACCTGTCCCACCATCCACCACATGCCAAACTTCATGCGGCGAACCTGCGAGCGCTTTTTCTATAACACGGCGAACCTTTGCCAGTTCGTTCATCAAACCTTTATCGGTTTGTACACGTCCTGCTGTATCAATAATCACAACATCATAGTGACGTGCCACGCCCCGTTGCACGGTATCAAAGGCAACTGCAGCAGGATCGGCACCATCATGTTGACGCACCATATCTGCGCCCGCACGTTCGACCCATACCGCCAATTGTTCCACAGCTGCGGCTCGGAATGTATCACCTGCACCAATCAAGACGGATTTTCCTTGTTGTCGGTACATGGTGGCAAGTTTACCAATGGTGGTCGTTTTACCTGTGCCATTGACACCCACCACCAGCAATACAAAAGGCGGTTTATCAGCTTGAACGATGGCTTTGGGTTCAGAAAAGCTTTCCAACATGCCGTTTTTCAATGTTTCTAATAAATCTTTTTTACTTTTGCGTGTTTTTTCCACCAAACGTGTTGCCAATGCAGGGCCACAATCCGCCATAATCAAGGCATCTTCAACATCTTGCCACGTTTCTTCTGAATATGTTTTGGACGAATGTCCGGGAATCAATTGTGCCAAAGTATCGCGACTTCGACTCAAACCTTTTTTTAATCGTGAAAACAATGAACCCATAACTCTTTTCTCCTAATCTATGCAAACAATCGCCTATTGTGAAGGCATGCGTTCATTGGTCAAATCAGCTCGATTCTCAGGTTCAATATGACTGGTAAACAATAATGGCAAAGAATCTGCTAAGATAAATCTATATCGATGGTAAGGGATAGGGAGCCAAGCATATGATGCAAGAAGAAATTTTCCCTTGGAATACAAACTTCGAAATAGGCATTGCCATGATTGATGAACAACATCAAAAGTTAGTTCATCTAGTCAATAAGGTTGCGAATCACTTTATCCTTTTTTCTGAACCAAATATGATTCATGACGTGTTAAACGAACTCTCTGACTATACGATTTATCATTTTCAATCAGAAGAAAAAATTTGGGATGAATTTTTACCTGAAGAAAGTGAAACCATCCAACACCAACATGCCCATCAAAATTTCATCGATCGCATTATGAATTTTCGAGAAAAAGATTTACTATCCAATGAAAAAATATCGCATGAATTGCTCACTTTTCTCACACACTGGTTATCGTTTCATATTTTGGATGAAGATCGATATATGGGCAATATTGTTCTTGCAATACAAGATGGAAACAATCTTGAGAAAGCTAAAGCTATTGCACAGCATAAAGCCAATCATTCAACCCAACTTCTTCTTTCAACTGTTTTGACTATGTATGACAGCTTATCATCAAAAACGTTGAAATTAATGCGTGAAATTAGCAAACGCAAGCAGGCTGAAGAACGTTCAAGGGTATTGCAAAGTGCCATTGATGCCAGTTTGGAAGGTATGTTTATTACCGATAATCACGGTATGTTAATCGATGCGAACCCTGCATTTTGTAAGCATATTCATCGAACATGGAATCAACTATCGGCGTGTAATATTCGTCAACTAAGCCCCCCTATTTTTGAACAAAAAAGCATTGAAAAAGCTTGGCAGTACACAGATAAATATGGGCATTGGGCGGGTGAAATTCGTGCTACCAATTCACTCGGTATTCAAGAATCCTTTTGGTTGTCACTATCCTCACTGATGAATAAATATGGCATGATTACGCACTATTCAGGTGTCTTATCATCGGCAACTGCGCTGATTAAACAGAAGGATATGCTTGAAGTTGAAGTGAATTATGATGCTTTGACACGCTTACCCAATCGGCGGCTTTTTCATGAAAGACTCAAGCAAGCGATTTCCAGAGGTGAACGCAATTCAACCCCGTTTGCGGTTTGTTTTTTAGATTTAGATGGCTTTAAAGATGTCAATGATAGCTACGGGCATGATGTCGGTGATATCTTACTTTGCACTGTGTCTCGTCAAATTGAACAAGCTATTCGCAAAACAGATTCTGTTGCGCGTATCGGCGGTGATGAATTTGCTATTTTGTTGGAATCATTGAATGACAAGAGTGATGTCACATCCATCCTTCAAAAAGTCCTTCAATCGATTCAAGAGCCTATCTTTATTGCTTCTCATCGTGTGAATATATCTGCAAGCATGGGGATTGCCATGTACCCTGATGATAGTTCAATCCCTAAATGCCTACTCAAAAAGGCAGATCAAGCGATGTATATGGGCAAACACGCAGGTAAATCACGAATAATATATTATCACCAAGAGGATATAATATGCGAAAAATAAGACAGCAACTACTCACCTTGATTGAATCAGCTCGTCAGCAACATCAATTGCATATGCCGCCAGCACGATTACAAGCGGCTTTGTTGCATCAAGCGATGCAACTTTTACCCACACCTCATTCGATTCAAGCTAAGAAAAATACGGCGGTTACAGCTCAAACATTAAGCCAACATCATTTACATCGTCATCTTATTCTTGTTCGTTGCCCTGATCAGGCGTTTTATTTGGATGCCCTTAAAGGTTATTTAATCCAACACGATATTCAGCCCATCGCTCAGCAAACGATGGTCTTATCGTTGCAGTGTCGTGATGATGTTTGTGATGTTGAATTAAGACAGCCACAATCGCAAGATCCCAGTAACTTCATGTTTATTGCACTGCATTTATCCACGACCTTAATGAAGGATTGCCAGCCTTTAACCGATGATATGCAAGCGGTTTTACATGCTGTTGAACTGTCGATTCAGGATTTTCCAAGAATGACAAAGCAACTTCAGAATATCACCGAAGCCCTGCATCATTCAGCACCTGATCATTCCGCTTTATTGCAGTGGATGAATGATGGACGTTACCTGCTTTTTGGTATGCAAATCTTGCCTCTCGATTCATCTGATACAAAACCAATTCAGCGATGGGGCATGATGCGTCAACAACGAACACTTAACAAAATTATTCCTGATATTGGAGAGCAACTTCAAGGCTTTGAAGATACATGTGAAGAAGGACTGAATTGGTTGCATTTAAATGCCATGCAGCACCATATTTATAGCACAACCCGTGTTGAGTTGCTTCGGATTATCTGGAAAAACAAGCAAAATATCAGCATGGAATGTACACTAATTGGACACTTTTCACGCAGCGCACGGCATACGAATGCGAGTCACATCGTGGGTATAAGGAAGACTTGGCAAGACTTAAAACAGTTGCCCTTATTACAACAGTCTGCCTTTTATTTGCGTGAAATTCGAACCCTATTTGATCGTATGCCTAAAAGTATTTTATGTTCTGTACCTATTCAAGATTGGCTTATTCCCTTGCGCCAAACCGTCAATTTAACCGTGCCGACGCATATGGTTGTGCAGCGTTTACGCCCAAAATATGGTGATATTAATTACCTATTTTTGGCGATGCATAGCCGTCGTTTTGGTCCTAATATTATGCATCATATATTATCGACGCTCGCAGATATGAATCTGGTGGTTCACAACCATGATTCATTTGGTATTGGACCGTATCGTATTTTATTTATTTCCATTGAATCCAGTAGCACTTGGCCCAATATGGAGCATATCCAAGCGCAATTACAAGCCTGTATTATTTTTTGGAAAGATCATGCGCGTAGTCATTTACTTGAGCATGCTGATGGCTTGGATGTTCCTCATGCTTTACAAGAAATTGAGCAAATACCAAGCCTTTATCAAGCCATTTTCTCACCTGAAACATTTTTAAAACATTACCAACTTCGCAGTCATATCCTGCAAGATGGCCGTGTTCACCTTTATATCGAAGCCAATCCAACGGGTATCGCTATTCAAATCCTATCCCATACCGCTATTCCGCTGGGATTATTGATTGATCATATTCAAGCGTTTGGACTGACAGCCACGCAAGAAACGGATATTGATTTCGGTAGCCATGAACAAAGTATTCATATTAGTCGTATTCAATGTATTGCCCCTGATTCTTTTTCCATCCATGACATAGCTCGCTTACAATATGCCTTGCAAGCGGTGTTGAACGATGAAGCCGATCATGATTTACTCAATGCTTTAATTACCATTACAGATTTGGATATTCGTGCTATTGCTGTACTCATTAGCTTAAGAAATCATGTGGTACAATTGATGCCTGAAGCTGGTGTGTTATCGCTTTCGCAAGTGATGTTGCATTACCCTCAAGTCACAGCTTCTTTGTATCAGATGTTTGCTTCTCAACATGAGATAAACATGGATGAAGAAGCGATATCTCACGCACAAGAAAGCTTTGATGTAGCCATGAATGAAGTTACACATTTAAGCGATGACCGTTGGTTTCATGCGCTTGCTAGTTTGATTCAAGCTTCTCTACGTAGCAATGCGTTTGTTCGTCAATTGGATGAACCGATGGCGATTAAATTTGATACAAGCTCACTTGATTTTGCCCCACGTCCACGCCCATTCCGTGAAATATTTGTGCATGGATTGCATGTAGAAGGGGTTCATTTGCGTGCTGGTCCTGTGGCTCGTGGTGGTATTCGATATTCGGATCGACCGCATGATTTTCGCACCGAAGTATTGGAATTGATGAGTACACAAGTCGTCAAAAACGGACAAATTGTACCTACAGGTTCAAAAGGTGGTTTTGTCATTCGTGGTGGTGAAGGTGCTGCTTTTATCCTTCAACAATATAAGGCTTTTATTCGTGCTTTATTGTGTTTGACCGACAATCTTGTTGAACAACAATTACAAGCCCCCAAAGGCATCCATGTTGCCTTAAACGATGTCAATGATCCTTATCTGGTTGTGGCAGCAGATAAAGGCACAGCGCGCTTTTCGGATGATGCCAATGATGAAGCGCAACGAGCGCATTATTGGTTGGATGATGCGTTTGCCAGTGGCGGACGCTATGGCTACGACCATAAAGTCTTTGGCATTACAGCACGTGGGGCATGGACGTGTGCAGCCCATCATTGTCATCAACTCAAGCAAGATGCTTATCAGGATGCACTTTCGATTGTCGGTATTGGTGATATGGGTGGGGATGTGTTTGGCAATGGCATGTTGATTAACCCCAACATTCGCTTGTTAGCCGCCTTTAACCACCGTCATATTTTTCTCGATCCCAATCCGAATGTAGAACAAGCATTTGCCGAGCGGACACGTTTATTTCAAGACGTATTGGGTTGGGATGCGTATCAAAAGGATGCCATCAGTAAGGGTGGTGGTGTATTTGAGCGCAATGCCAAAAGCATTCTAATCAGCCCAGAAGTTCAACATGCTTTGCATATCACATCGGATGCTCTATCAGGTGAAGCCTTGATTCAGGCTCTATTGCAAGCACCTGTGGATATGTTGTACAACGGTGGCATTGGAACGTATGTGAAATCATCCAAGGAAAGCCATACTCAAGTACAAGACCCTGCTAACGATGCCGTACGCATTGATGCCAAGCAATTGAGGTGTGCCATTGTTTGTGAAGGGGGTAATTTAGGATTTACGCAACGTGCGCGTATCGAATATGCCGAACAAGGCGGTCTGATTCACACCGATGCCATTGATAATGCTGCGGGTGTGAATATGTCCGATCACGAAGTGAATGTGAAAATTCTTCTGACCCATCCGCATTTAAAAAATATGGGCTTAAGCAAGCGTAATCGCTTGTTACATAGCATGGGAGATCATATCAGTCAGCAATGTTTGAATGATAACCAAATTCAAGCTGAAGCACTGACATTGGCGCACATGGATGCTCAAATACACTTGCCTCGATTACTTAACCTTCGCGACACTTTATTAACATCGGGGCGTTTGGATCGACGGATTGACCCTGGATTTAATGAGAATGAACCACTGGTGTTGTTGCCTCAATTGGCAGTCATGCTCGGACATGAAAAAAATCGCATCCATGATGCTTTGGATGAAAGCGACTATGGTCGTTGGAGTCTTTTTTCACATGCTATGTTGATGCGCTATTTCCCCCCCATTCTTCAACGCCGTTATGAGCAAGAAATTCAAGAACATCCGCTACAAGCAGGCATTACCCACACTCAAATCACCAATCACATCATCAATCACATGGGCTTGCTATCGATTCATCATATCCAATCTTTGCTCACAACACCTCCTATTGCTGATATTTGCGAAGCATTATTGATGACAGAGCAATGTTTGGCTTTGCCTGCATACCGTGAGGCGTTGAAAAACTGTAGCTTACCCATACAAGAACAGCATATTCTTCAATTGAATGTGCAAGAATCAAGCTTGCATTTTGCTGAAGAATTATTGCGTTTGTTTGATATAAAAGCGTGTACACAAACATGGTTAAAACAGCAACAACACGGCTTGCAACGCTTTATTCACCAACTGAATGGTCAACTTGTCGATGATGATGTTGAACAGATGGTGAAGGATATTGAAATGCTATCTCATATGGCAACAGCCACATATCTTCATCATACAACACAACAATCGTTGACTGTATGTTTAAAGGCGACACAAATAAGTTTACAAGCGTTGCCGTTTGCAGATTTGGAAGATGCTTTAAGTCAAGCGAGTTGGGGAGATAGAGAAGTTCATTTGTTGCGTTGTGAATGGTTGAATCGCCTTACAACATTAAAATGCAAAGCGAGCCAGCAAGTTCTCTTGTTGCCGAAGACAAAACAATCTATCGAATACGTACCTTGGCAACATCATCCGCATTGGAAAACCTTGCAAGCGTATCAACAATCGGACAAGCATGATGAAACACCCTTACAACTTATTTTATTGCTCACACAGTTGGAATCTTTGTTGCA
>JAUZQL010000352.1 GCA_030950975.1 Mariprofundaceae bacterium
GTGTGTAAACGTTCTTCCACAGCATTCGCCAAGGTGGATTTCCCAGCTCCCGAAAGCCCAGTGAACCACAAAACAGCACCTTGATGCCCGTTTAATTGTTCACGCATGCTTTGGCTGACCTTACTTTCATGCCAGACGACATGGCTACTTTTTTGCTGTTGATTGGACATATTCACCTCTTTTTCCAAGTAGTTCCGTTGATGCCATCTTCCAAGATAATACCTTGTGCTGAAAGTTCATCACGAATGGCATCGGCTCTAGCAAAATCACGTAATTTTTTAGCTTCACTCCGCTCCATAATCAAAGCATCAATATCATGATTATCATCGACACCACCTTGAAACCAAACATCGGTCGATGCTTGAAGAATAGCCAACAATGCTGTCATGCTGGTGAAATGGGCGATGTCTTTGTCTGCTTTTCCCCCTTCATTTAACGCTTTATTGATTCGCCGTGAGCATTCAAATAGTTCTGACAAGGCTTCGGGTGTATTGAAATCATCATTCAATGCCGCAGCGAAGGCAGCGTTAGGTTCAACATTGATTGTTGGCATATCCATGATACGTCGTTTGGTTTCATACAATCGATCCAAGGCGGCTTTGGAAGCATCCAAGGCTGCATCTGAGAAATCCAACGGTGAGCGGTAATGCGTTCCCAAGACAAACATACGCAAAACTTCGGGATGGTATTTTTCAGTAACTTCACGAATCGTGAAAAAATTCCCGAGTGATTTGGACATCTTTTCAGCATTGATGTTCACAAAACCATTGTGCAACCAATAGCGCGCAAATTCACCATCGTTGGCAGCACACGCTTGGGCGATTTCATTTTCATGGTGGGGAAATTTCAAATCCAGACCGCCACCATGAATATCAAAGGTCTTGCCTAAATATTCGCAACTCATGGCGGAACATTCAATATGCCAACCAGGGCGACCTTGTCCCCAAGGCGATGCCCAAGAAGGCTCACCTTCTTTGGCTTGTTTCCACAAAACAAAATCCAAAGGATCACGTTTTTGATGATCCACATCCACACGGCTTCCCGATTCTAAATCATCAATATGTTTGCCTGATAATTGACCATACGGTTCAAACGAGCGAACGGCATACAATACATCACCCGAATCGGACACATAAGCAGCTTGACGTTCAATCAATGTTTCAATCATACGAATCATGGTGGGAATGTGTGCTGTCGCACGCGGTTCAAGGCTTGGACGTAAGCAATTCAACGCATCAGCATCCGCATGAAAAGCATCAATCATATTGTTCGTGAGGCTTTGGATATCAATGTTTTGTTCCGCAGCACGGGCAATAATTTTATCATCCACATCGGTGAAATTGCGTACATAATTCACATCATATCCTGAGGCTTTTAAGCAACGATAAATGACATCAAACACCACCATCACACGAGCATGTCCAACATGGCAATAGTCATACACAGTCACACCACAGACATACATGCCCACTTTGCCTTCTTGTAACGGTGTGAAAGGCTCTTTTTTACCTGTAAATGTGTTGTAAAGCTGCAAACTCATGCTTTTAACACAGATTGAAGACGTTCAGTAACACCTTCTTTGCCTAAGAAATTCACGATAGATGACATTTCAGGACCATGCATTGCACCACTTAATGCAACACGCAAAGGCATAAATAATCCTTTACCTTTGCAGCCTGTTTGTTCTTTGACGGCATTCATCCAAGTTTTCCAATCAGATGTTTCCATAGCCTGCCAAAGTTCTAAGGCTGTTTCGTAAAAATGATCGGAAGCACCATCCACCACAGCTTTTTCATCAGGGTTTAAGCTTGTATGACTATCGATTAAACGGGCATAGATTAAAGCATCTTCAATACGCTCTAAATTGCCACGAATCAATGTTACAAAATCAATGCTTGCTTCTGGCAGATGTTGTTGAATCAATGGTAACAAGGAAGTTTCATCCATGTGATGTAATAAACGTGTATGCCAGCGCCACATATCATCATTGGACCATTTTACGGATGAACGTGAAATATGTTCCACATCAAAAGCTGCCAATAAATCAGCAATATCTACGGCATCATCGGCAATATTGGGATGTCCAAGGCGTGTCATTGCTTGTATCAAGGCTTCAGGAATCAAGCCTTCTTGACGTAGTTCAGCTACCGAATGGCTGCCCGTACGTTTGGATAATTTTGCCCCATCTTCACCCAGTAAAAGACCATGATGAACATAGGTTGGCACGTTTAAATTCAAGGCTTCCAGCAACCAAACTTGGTACGCTGAATTGCTTAAATGATCATCACCACGCAAGGCATGGGTAATGCCATCAACGGCATCATCAATGGCATTGGGTAATAAGAATGTAAACGAAGCATCGGAACGTACGACCACAGGGTCATCCAAATCACGGCGCGCAAACACAACATCACCACGCAAAGCATCGGGCACATGCACTTCGCCCTCTTGGCTGTGAATGGGCAAACGCCAAACAAACGATTCTGTTTGACTTCGTTCTAAGGATTCTTCATGGGATAATGTGCGGCATTTACCTGAATAACGCGGTGGAAGCCCTCGTGAGGTGGCTAATTTACGATCCAAACCAAGCTGTGTTTCGGTACAAAAACAACGGTATGCCAAACCTTTTTCTGCCAACGCATCCAACGCATCTTGATGTTGACCTGCATGTTTGGATTGAAATAAAGCTTCACCATCCCAATCCAGTTTCAACCATTGTAAATCTTGTTTTAAGGCATTGACAAATTCTGCTTCTGAACGTGACGCATCCGTATCTTCAAAGCGCAATAAAAAACGTCCACCCAATTTACGAGCATATAGCCAATTTAATAAGGCAGTACGCACATTGCCTAAATGCATCAAACCTGTGGGACTGGGTGCAAAACGTGTGACAACTTCAGTCATTTCGACTCCTTTGCCTGTGTTTTTTCATCAGGCATAATCAATATATATTCATCGGGGTACACATAGCCCAATTGTTGATGGACTAAATCTTCTAACGCTTTTGGATTGTGACGCAATTGAAGAATATGGCGTATCATGGTTTCACGCTGCTTTTTTAAATCATCGGCTTGATGTTGCAAGGCAATGATCTGCTGTTTTTCTTGTTGATAGACAATATAGCCATGCTTGGAAAAAATAAGCTGATATGTCATCCAAGCTAAAACAAGGAGAGCCAGCCCCCAAAGGAGCCAGCTCTTGATAGTATGCAGCAATTTCAAAGGCTAAATGCTTTATTGTTTAGAAAAAGTTGCCAAACCTGCATAACGTGCACGGTCGCCCAATTCTTCTTCAATGCGAAGCAATTGGTTGTATTTTGCCATGCGATCCGAACGTGATGCTGAACCTGATTTGATTTGACCACAGTTCAATGCCACTGCCAAATCAGCAATGGTTGCATCTTCGGTTTCACCCGAACGATGAGACATCATGCAACGGTAACCTGCATCATGTGCCATTGTAACCGCTGCAATGGTTTCCGTTAATGTGCCAATTTGGTTTACTTTTACCAATAAAGCATTGGCAATATTCTTTTCAATGCCTTGTTTTAGAATCTCAGGATTGGTTACGAACAAATCATCGCCAACCAATTGGACTTTATCTCCCAAACGATCGGTTAATAAAGACCAACCATCCCAGTCATTTTCATCCAAACCATCTTCAATGGAGACCAATGGGTATTGTTTGCAAAACGACTCAATCAAATCCACCATGCCTTCAGCATCGAGTTTGCGTCCGCCTTCACCAGCCAAAACATAGGAACCATCTTTATAAAATTCAGAGGCAGCCATATCACTGGCTAATACAATATCCGAACCTGCTTTTAAGCCAGCTTGTTCAATGGCTTCAAGAATAACAGTAATACCTTCTTCATTTGAACCAAGATTGGGAGCGAAACCACCTTCATCGCCCACCGCTGTGATATGCCCTGATTTGCTTAAAACTGATTTTAGCGCATGAAAAACTTCTGCACCCATTTCTAAAGCTTGAGCAAAGTTCGATGCACCTGCGGGTGCAATCATGTATTCTTGGAAATCAATATTGTTATCGGCATGCGAACCACCATTGATGACATTCATGCAAGGGACAGGCATCAAGACGGCATCTTCGCCGCCAAGGTGTTGAAATAAGGATACTTCATCTTCAACGGCTTGGGCTTTCGCAGATGCCAAGGAAACACCCAAAATAGCGTTAGCGCCTAAACGTCCTTTATTGGGTGTGCCATCCAATGTAATCAGGGCATGATCCAAACCACGTTGATCCGATGCATCACGACCGATTGCAGCTTTGGCAAGTTCACTATTGACATGCCCAACAGCCTTGCGAACGCCTTTACCAGACAAACGCACATCACCATCACGCAATTCAACAGCTTCATGTTGACCTGTGGATGCACCACTGGGTACTGCGGCACGGGCAAAAGCGCCTGATTCCAAACGCACATCGACTTCAACCGTTGGGTTGCCACGAGAATCAAAAATCTCACGACCATGTACACTAATAATTTCACTCACATTTTACTCCTACATCAGCCCCATTGCTGACGTTTTGATTTTTTTGATTTATTCAATTTTTATAACTATTTAGCACGACAAAAAATAGGTAAGCTGAATTGTTACCAATTTTTATATTTCATAGCCTTTGACAACGGCATCAATTTTTTTCAATGTCACCAACAAAGCTTCCAAATCAGCCAATGCCAATGAATTCGGTCCATCTGATTTGGCTTGATCGGGCTGAGGGTGAACTTCCATAAATACAGCCGCCACACCAATGGAAACAGCCGCCCGTGACAAACCAGGGACATATTCACGATTGCCACCTGTTGCACCACCCAAACCACCGGGTTGTTGCACCGAATGCGTGGCATCATAAACCACTGGCGCACCTGTTTCTGCCATCACCATCAACGAACGAAAATCAGATACAAGGTTATTATAACCAAAGCTTGTGCCACGATCACACAACATCATATTGTGATTGCCCGTTGCTTTGGCTTTTTCCAACACATGGGGCATATCCCACGGTGCTAAAAATTGTCCTTTTTTAATGTTCACAGGTTTACCTGCTTGGGCTATTGCGGTGATAAAATCAGTTTGCCGACATAAAAATGCAGGCGTTTGTAAAATATCTACCACGGCTGCCACAGGTTTCGCTTGCTCAGGTGTATGAACATCAGTAATGACGGGTACACCCACTTCATCTTTGACACCTTGTAAGATTCGCAAACCTTCTTGCAAGCCCAGTCCACGAAAACCATCCACACTGGTGCGATTGGCTTTATCAAAACTTGATTTAAAAACAAAAGGTACACCAACACGCGCAGCAATATCACGAATTTGTGCGGCAACTTGCAAGGTGAAATCTTCACCTTCAATCACACAAGGTCCTGCAAACAAGACAAAGGGTAAATCATTGGCAATCTCAAAATCCGCTATGTGAATACGTTGGCACATTATGCATCTACCTTCGCTTTCACTGCTCCAATGAAGCCTGAAAATAGCGGATGGGGAGCGTAGGGACGTGAAATGAATTCTGGATGAAATTGACATGCCACAAACCAAGGATGATTTTTGACTTCAATAATTTCCACCAATGAATTATCAGGTAAGGTGCCTGAAACGACAAGTCCTGCACGCTCTAATTCCTCACGGTAGGTGTTGTTAAACTCATAACGATGGCGATGACGTTCACGAATAGTTTCTTGAGCATAAGCGTTTCCAGCTTGCGTATCGGCAATAAGCTTACAAGGATAACCACCCAAACGCATCGTACCGCCGAGATCACTATCGGATGAGCGGTGAACATGCCCACCTTCTTGCTCCCATTGCGTCATCAAAGCAATCACAGGATGTTTCGCACGTTCATCAAATTCACTACTGGTGGCATCTTCAATACCTGCAACATGCCTAGCAAATTCAATGACTGCCAACTGCATACCCAAACAAATACCAAAAAATGGAATATTGTTTTCACGTGCATAACGAATCGCCAACATTTTACCCGCTGTTCCACGTTGACCAAAGCCACCGGGGACTAAAATACCATCGATATGTTCCAACGCAGCCACACCATCTGTTTCTAAAGATTCAGCATGGATATAGATGATTTTCACAGTGACATCGTGATTCAAACCACCATGTTGAAGGGCTTCGTTGACCGACTTATAAGCATCGGGCAAAGCTACGTATTTACCAACCATGCCAATTTTTATTTCTAGTTTGCTAGAACGAACTTTTTGACAAATATCATCCCAAATAGATAAGTCGGGCATCGGATCATCAATACCAAATTGATTCAGTATCAAAGAACCCAAACCGCCATCACGTAATACTTTAGGCACGGCATAGATAGTATCGACATCAGGTACATCAATCACAGCATCACGCGGTACATTGCAAAACAAAGCAATCTTATCTTTTTCGTTCTTTGGAATGGCATATTCAGATCGACATAATAAAGCATCCGCTTGAATACCAATTTCACGCAGTTTTTGCACGGAATGTTGGGTAGGTTTGGTTTTTAATTCACCTGCCACTGCAACATAAGGCACCAAGGTTAAATGGATAAATGCGGTATTCTCACGACCTAAATCAAAGCGTAATTGACGAATGGCTTCCAAGAAAGGTTGTGATTCAATGTCACCGACCGTTCCGCCGATTTCAATAATCGCAATATCCACATCATCAGCACGCAGCGATAACACAGCATCTTTGATGGCATTGGTGATATGAGGGATGACTTGTACGGTTGCCCCTAAATAATCACCACGACGTTCACGCCGAATGACTGATTCATAAATCCGACCTGTGGTATAATTGGAGCGTTTGGACATTTTTGCATGGGTAAATCGTTCATAATGACCCAAATCCAAATCGGTTTCAGTCCCATCATCCGAGACAAAGACTTCTCCATGTTGATAAGGGCTCATGGTTCCAGGGTCAACATTGATATAAGGATCAAGTTTTTGCATGGTAATGGTGAGACCACGAGCTTCAAATAAGGCTGCAAGTGAGGCGGCAGCAATGCCTTTGCCAAGCGAGGAAACGACACCGCCAGTAACAAAAATAAAACGTGTTTTTTTAGTAGTTGTATGATTCATAGACGGCGGCGGAATATACCAGAATCGAAAGGTGCTTGCCAATACCTGATAAAAGTCTGTATCCGATATTTATTTTGGCTTCAATAGAAAACAAAAAACGTCTTAACGCTGATGATTTTATGGGGGGAGCTTGTGTTTTTGTTGTGAGATTCTTCAATCATAATAAATAACGGATGTTACGTACTTTGATGAAAAAGAAGCGTTATCTCAGAAATCTTTTATCGGGAATCTAGCAATTAAAAACAATGAATGACCCTTCGATATGATTTTTTAAATCACTTACGGCGGTTCACGACAACGCTATTCCCCACTTGTTGTTTGGCGAGATGTTTGATTTCACTGGCAACTTCTGCCACACAAACATGTGATGAATAGGCATTCTTTGGACATGGTATGACAGCTAAAGACAAACTAATAAATGGAAATTGAGTGGTTTTTCCTTGCCTATTTTCACCAAGAATATAACCCAATTCCCTATCTTTTTTCTTATATAGATTAGGCACACCTTGGCTAAAATCTTGCAACGTTTTATCCGTGTATGCTTGCCAAGTATCACCTTTTAGAATGATGACAAAATCATCGCCACCCACATGCCCAACAAAATCACCTTTTTGCATATGTGCTTTGAAAACACTAGCAACCCATTGAATCACATGGTCGCCACGTTCATAACCATAATGATCATTGTATGCTTTGAATGAATCTAAATCAGCATAAATAAGAATAAATGCTTTTTTATTGTGTAAACGTTGATCTATTTCATGGTTGATTGAGTTATTTCCTGGAAGTTGGGAAAGAGGGTTGCAATCCAAAGCATTTTTAACATGCACTTCCGTCATTATTTTGAGTAAGGTAATAATGGATAATATACCCATATATTTGCCATGTTCAGTAAACATAACTGGATCAAAAGCATAAAAAGTTTGACGTTTTGTAACCGCTTGACTCACTGATTCTAAATTGGTGTCACTATCAAATATAAGTGGTTTACTTTCCAATAGAATATCGGCTCGTTTATGTCGATTTAATTCATGCGAAAACGTATGAGAAAATACGGTCATCACTTTACGACGTGTAATCAACCCCAGAGCTTTTTGTTCATGATTGACCACCGGCAATGCCACCATTTCCTCGTGTTTGGCAAATATTTTATAGATATCACTGGCATGCATATCCAACGTGATTGTTTGAGGGAGTTCAAGTTGTACTGCTATCGCTTGACCATGAGTCGAAGGTATTTGAAGGGTTTGATACTTGGGCATTATGACACTCCGTGATTGGGAGATTTCACTGGTTTAGCGAGTTTACCATAATGTTGCATCAATATTTTTTGCGCATCATACGGCTTACTTTTAGAGTGGATTCGATAATATTTACCATCTTGCCTTAAATTCCAAGCCCCTGTGTTATCATGTAAATAAGGGCGTAAGCCCAGCTTAATAGTTTCACGTGCTAGACCTTTATCAGTGATCGGAAAGCAAGTTTCAACACGGCGTAGTAAGTTGCGCCCCATCCAATCCGCACTGGCACACCAAGTTTCAGGTTCGCCACCATTATAAAAATGGAAAATCCGCGTGTGTTCTAGAAAACGCCCTAAGACGGAACGCACACGAATATTATCCGAAATACCAGGTATACCAGGTCGCAAACAACAAATACCACGGATAATCAATTGAATTTTGACACCTGCCTGTGAAGCACGATACAAAGCTTGAATAATTGTAGGTTCTTCCAAGCCGTTACATTTAGCAATGATTTGCCCTTTTCCACCCGCTTTGGCATTGGCAGCTTCAAAATTGATGCGTTCAATCAAGCCACTATGCAAAGAAAAGGGTGATTGCAACATGGTTTTGAGTTTAGATACTTTTCCCATGCCTGTCAGTTGTTGAAACACACGATGCACATCTTCCGTTAAATCAGGGCGACAACTTAACATGCCAAAATCAGTATAAAAACGAGAGGTAATGGTGTGGTAATTGCCTGTTCCTAAATGAACATAACGACGAATTTTACGACCTTCACGGCGAACCACTAACATCATTTTACAATGGGTCTTATAGCCAACAACACCATACACCACTTGTACACCTGCATCAGACAAGCGATTGGCTAAATCAATGTTATCTTCTTCATTGAAACGTGCTCTTAGCTCAATAACAGCCACCACTTCTTTGCTCTGACGAGCAGCCTTTACCAAAGCATCGACAATGGGTGAATTGGGTACAACACGGTACAGTGTTTGTTTAATCGCAAGCACTTTGGGGTCATTGGCAGCTTGTTTGAGCATTTCAATGACAGGCTGCAAGGATTGATAAGGATGGTGTAATAACACATCTCGTTCTCGAATCATTGCAAAAATATGCCCATAACCCTGCTGAAAGCTTGGATGTATACCCACGTCGTAATTTGGAAATTTTAAATCAGGACGTTCTAATTGATCACAT
>JAUZQL010000353.1 GCA_030950975.1 Mariprofundaceae bacterium
CGTTAGCGTATAAATGAAAGATAAATCATATTTTTTACAGAAATATGACACGATCATAAGCTGTCATCTTCGTGTCATATTGAATTCTTACGCTTCACCACAACTTAATTCCTAAGGGAGATAGATTAAATGAAGAATGTATTTATTCGTACGGCGGCGTTGATGCTTGCAACAACTTTTGCTGCACCTGCATTTGCTGGTGATATCAAATTCGGTGGTAAGATTTACGCGGATATGACGCAAAAGTCTGTTACTAGCGCTGGTGTAAAAACAACAACACGTGGTGCGAACTTAACACGTAGTTATTTTTCAGCGAAAACAGATTTGGATGATACTTGGTCTGTAGCATTTAAAGTAGATGTTTCTGCGGAAACTGGTCTTAAAAAGAATAATCAAATCTTTTTAAAACAAGCACAATTGACAGGTCATTTCATGCCTGAATTTAATGCAAAACTTGGTGTGATTGGTACAGCTTGGGTTGGGCATGAAGAACATTTATTCGGTCATCGTTATATTTCGAAATCATTTGTAGATACACAAGGTTTAGATAGCTCTGCTGATGCAGGTTTGGGTGTGTTTGGTAAAGTAGCAGATGGCATGTTTAACTATGAAGTTGCTGTTATCAATGGTAAGGGCTATGGCGATACAGCATCAACTGGTGCACAAGATATTAACGCTCGTTTTGGTATCAATGTTTCTGGTTTGACTGTTGATTTGGGCTTGCGTTCAGGTTACATGGGCACAAAAACAACCACTGCAACAACCACTGGTACTAAGTATGTATTGACTCAATTGATGGTGAGTTATGGCATGGGTCATGATTTCCGTGTTGGTGCTAATATTGTATCTGACAAAGCTACGCCAGCAACAGGAGCAGCAGGTAAATTGACAGGTTTGGATATTTTCGCACAAGCAAAATTTACCGATCAACTTGGTGCTTTCGCAACTTATCAAACAGCTAAACTTGATGCCGCTGGAGCTATCCTAGGCGCAGCTAAAAAATTCGGAAAAATGACAGGCGCTGCTACTGAAAAACGCACTGTTGTATCTGTAGATTACAAAGTACAAAAGAAAGTTCTTGTATCTTTGGCTTTGACCAATGTTAAAGACTTGAATGGTGTTGCTGGTAAAAAAGAAACCATCGCAGGTCTTTACTCACAATTTAAGTTTTAATGAAACCGAAACATGGTGATGTTTGAATCAGGGGTGGCTTCGGCTGCCCCTTTTTTTTATGTAAAATCTTTAATTATGGATTGTTTCTCAAAGGGCATTATCCTGCGCCTCGCAACACAAGTCGTTTTATGAAATGTTTGCCCTCGTAGCTCAGATGGATAGAGCGACCCCCTCCTAAGGGGTAGGCCACTGGTTCGACTCCCGTCGAGGGCACCAAATAGCAGTTGAAGTATAAAAGTACGTCATGCCCGATTTTTTTATCGGGCATCTAATGTTTGAAACAAGCCAAAAGTAGGAACGTTCATCTTGCATTTGCAAAAGTTTTTCTCATGTTCGACTTTTGATGATGATTTTCATACCCTGCGGCAACTCTTTCATCGAGGTGGTTGTACATGAGCGAAAAACAAGCAATTTTAGCATTGGCAGATGGTCGTATTTTTCATGGTGTTGCTTTAGGAAAACACGGAAATACCGTGGGTGAAGTTTGTTTTAATACCTCTCTCACAGGTTATCAAGAAATCTTAACAGATCCTTCGTACACCCATCAAATCATGACGTTTACGTATCCTCATATCGGCAACGTAGGTATCAATGCAGATGATATGGAATCTGAAACGATTGCCTTGCGTGGCTTGATTGTACGTGCACCTGCTCGCAAAACATCCAATTATCGTGCTACTGACGATTTGGAAACATGGCTTGAAAATCAAGGTGTTGTAGGCATTTCAGATATTGATACCCGTGCATTGGTGCGCCACTTACGTGATCATGGCGCTCAAAATGGTGTCATTGCATCGGATGGTATGTCTGAATCAGAAGCGATTGCCAAAGCACAAGCTTGGTCAGGCTTGGAAGGTGTTGATTTGGTTGGGCAAGTGAGTTGCAATGAAATCTATACATGGAAACAAGGTAGCTACCTGCTTGATGAAGCAAAACATCATAATCCTCTGCTTAACAAACATATTGTAGCGTTGGATTTTGGCTGCAAACGTAATATTTTTAGAAAGTTGGCAGATCGTGGCTTAAACGTATCCGTTGTGCCTGCGCAAACATCATCTCAAGCTATTTTAGCAATGAATCCCGATGGTATTTTTCTTTCCAATGGACCGGGTGATCCATCCGCTGTGGCTTATGCTGTGGATACTATTCGTGAACTTATGGATACAGATACGCCTATTTTTGGTATTTGCATGGGGCATCAATTGTTATCTCAAGCCTTAGGCTTAAAAACATTCAAATTAAAATTTGGACATCGTGGTGGAAATCATCCTGTTAAAGATGAAACAACAGGAAAAATCGAAATTACCAGCCAAAACCATGGTTATGCGGTTGCCGATGATATGATTCCTGATCACATTGAAATCACACATCGTTCTTTGTTTGATGGAACAGTGGAAGGGCTAAAAGTCAAAAATAAAGCTATTTTTTCCGTACAATATCATCCAGAAGCGAGTCCTGGCCCTCATGATGCGGATTATTTATTTGATCGTTTTGCAGATTTATTGGCAACATCTGAATAAAGCTCATTAAACTTTACAGCTTGCATCATCACAGGATCTGCAATCCCCATGTTTTGTAATTGCCGCCAAAGAATCTCAGCTTCACTTTTAAACATCACTGGAAAAGCAAAACGATAACTAGGAATCATGACTTGTCGTTTTTGATAGCGATAAGGCATGCCTGCTTTGTCCAGTTGTTGCTGCGTATCTTTGGCATACGCACTTAGATAATATCGCCCTAACTCCACACGATAGACGGGTGATTGATTGTCGCCCGATGTATCAAAAACACTGGCATCTATATGTAATTTTTCCCATTTGGCTTTGGCAAGATTGGCTTCTCGTTTTGTTGAAAATAAACGAGCATCATCGAAAGCATGTAATTCAATCGGTTCTTTTTTACGAATCAACGTAAACGGAACATCTAAAGTAAGCAATTGTGTTCGCATACTTTCGACGGCTTTTTTCCAAACCATCCGACGTGTTACAACACGCCATTTTCCTGCATCCAACGGTGCAACATTGGGAATAGAGAAGTTGACTACTTGAATGTCAGTGGTGACTAAAGGCGGATGCCAAGCCCACCAAGCTAGTATCGAAGCCATTGCGACCACAAGCATGCCCCATAGTTTACCCATGTTTTAAAGCAAGAAGATGTA
>JAUZQL010000354.1 GCA_030950975.1 Mariprofundaceae bacterium
TCGCGAAGAACCATCGGGTAATTGAATATGCATGGAAAACATCCTCTGCCTCAGAATCCCCACACAATGCAGGGCGGGCAAGCCAGAATGAGGCTATATGATCAAGAAAACTGGTAGGCTCGGGCGGTTTCGAACCGCCGACCCCCACCATGTCAAGGTGGTGCTCTACCCCTGAGCTACGAGCCTATGCTTTTTACAGCGTCCTACCGAAGCCCAAATAAGTACATCCGCACCCATTCAAGCGGCGCGCATCATAGCGACTTATACAGGCACAAGGCAAGGAAAAAATAATTTTAAATCACTGATGTTACGCACTTGGGATGAAAAAGATGCATCACTCGATGCCCGATAAAAGATTTCGAGCAGATGATATTATCATACTTAAACGACGATAGAACAAAAAAAGGTCGCTCTTTGAGCGACCTTTTTTAAACACACACTATTCCATCCTATTGGTGTTCGGGATCACGTGGGTCTGGTGTTCCTTTTTTATGATTATCTACAAAAAAGCTATACAAAAAAGGTACCAAAAATGCGATAGAAATGACGAGCAAACCGCCAAATTGAGTATTGTCCATATCAATCATATTAAATCTCCTTATTTTATATATTAATGAGCAATCGTGTGATCAGGTTTCCAAGTAATGGGAGGTAAACGTTTCACAGTAATAATCACAGCCAAGCAAAAACCAAAGAAATAAAACACAGAAGTCATATAACCTTTATCCCACCAAGGTTGAACACGTTCACGTGTGCCATCTTCTTTCCAGTTTCCTTCAAAGTTAGCCAAAGTCACTTCATTGCCAACAATCGAATATTCACGTAAATCCACATGTTGATTTTGCAATTCAACAATTTTGGGTTCCATAATACGCAAATCATTCATCGTAATCGGATGTTGAATACGTTGAAATTCAAACGGCGAATCCGAATCTTTCAAAGCATCCACAATCATTGCCATGGCTTTTTTATCACGCACAGTCGTGGTTAAAGTAGAATCTTGCAATACCTGTTGCACGGGTGCGGAATGCATTAACGTTACATAATCAGAAAAAATAGCAGCATTGGGGCGTTGACCAAACAATGGAAAAGTCCACGCAATAGCAGTAAGGAATGTTAAAATCAACAAACCAACCACTGGGCGAGGTAAAGGATTGTTATTTTCAGCAATCCCCCCCAAACTTTCATGCTCCCAAATATGCTG
>JAUZQL010000355.1 GCA_030950975.1 Mariprofundaceae bacterium
TAACTGCCCCACCGTTGCACCGTGCGCGCACTTCACATCATCATTGTAAATTTCCAATTCAGGTTTGGTATCAATTTCGGCGTGTTTGGACAGCAAAACATTACCATTACTCATCTTGGAATCGGTTTTGATAGCACCTCTATGCACCATCACTTTACCATTGAATACAGCATGTGAACGGTCATCAAGAATCGTGCGATAAAGTTCACGACTGGTGCAATGGGGGGCGATATGATCGATGCGGGTGTGGTGATCCACATGTTGTCTTCCACCCAATACAAACAAACCATTCAAATCACAAGATGCACCTTGCTCACTCAAGCTAACAACAAGATCGGTACGTGATAAAGATGCACCCAATTCCACACCGTGAAAAGTATACGATGAATCACGCAACTGTTTCACGTCAACACGAGCGACATGGGATTGCGCTTTTCCTTCTTGTTGAATACGGCTGTGTTCCAAGTGCGCACCCGCTTTGAGTATGATTGCTGTGCTTGCATTACTCAGCGCTTTATCTTCGCCCACACTGATAAAATGCTCGATAATATTGGCTTGCGCATGTTTGCCCAACATCATGCCATGGCGAATAATCTGATTCTGATTGCTCACATGCAGGATATACAAGGGTTTATCCAATACGCTGTTATCTGCCAAACAAATCGCAGCACCATCGCGAGCTTTCGCTGCATTGAGCGCATTAAAACCATTCAATAAAGGTGCATCCGCAGAAATTTGAAATAGTTTGCTATCGTTGATTGCTGTGAGTGATTGAATAGCCACACCCTTTGGCAAGTTCGATTGATCTTCATCCCATACACCATTGATAAATACAATACGGTATGCATCCAAATCAAGCATACCCAAACCATTGCTATCCAATGCTTTATTGGCATCACTCATTTCAAGCAAGTCTGCCAAACGCGAGGCATCGGTGTATTTCCAATCTTCATTACGCTTGCTAGGCAAGCCTATTTTTTCAAAGCATGCTAAGGCATCCTGTTTTACTGTTTGAATGAGCTTCATAGCGTTTCTTTCACCCAATCATAGCCATGCTCTTCAAGCTCCAATGCCAATGATTTATCGCCTGTTTTAAGGATTCGCCCATTCGCCAAGACATGCACAAAATCAGGTTCAATATAATCAAGTAACCGTTGATAATGGGTAATCATTACAATCGCACGGTCGGCTGAGCGAAGTTTATTCACACCACCTGCCACAATACGAAGCGCATCAATATCCAGCCCCGAATCGGTTTCATCCAATAAGGCTAAAGACGGTTCAAGCACTGCCATTTGGAAAATTTCATTGCGTTTCTTCTCACCACCTGAAAAACCTTCATTCACGGAGCGGCTTAAAAAACTAGGATCAAGCTCCACCAGTTTCGCCTTTTCTTTGATGATACCCATAAAATCAAAGGCATCCAACTCATCCAAGCCTTGGTGTTTACGCTTGGCATTGACACCAGCTTTAAGTAAATAGGTATTGTTTACACCGGGGATTTCAACGGGGTATTGAAAAGCGAGAAATACACCTGACCAAGCTCGCTCTTCAGGAGACATTGCCAACAAATCATCACCTTTATAAGTTACTGTACCCGATGTAATCTCATAACCATCACGACCTGCAATAACATTGGACAGTGTGGACTTGCCAGCACCATTCGGTCCCATAATTGCATGAACTTCACCTGCATTGATGGTCAGGTTTAAACCTTTAAGAATTTTCTTACCATCGACAGAGGCATGTAAATCTTTAATTTCTAACATGTTTATTCACCTTCAAACACCACAACAAACACATTCACATCTCTGTGCCATTGTGTCTCTGTGGTTATTTTTTTTATCCGACTGAACCTTCAAGACTGACTTCCATCAAACGGTTCGCTTCCACCGCAAATTCCATCGGCAGCACATCAAACACATCTTTACAAAAACCATTCACAATCATATTCACAGCATCTTCTTCCGATAAGCCACGTTGCTGACAATAAAACAACTGATCTTCACCAATTTTTGATGTGGTTGCTTCATGTTCGAGGGTTGCGGTTGGATTTTTTACTTCCACATAAGGGAATGTGTGCGCTCCACACTGATCACCCAACAATAAGGAATCACATTGGGTATAATTACGCGCATTTTCAGCCCCTATCCCCATGCGAACCAAACCACGGTACGATTGTTGCGCACGTCCTGCTGAAATACCTTTGGAAATAATCGTACTGCTGGTGTTCTTGCCCAAATGAATCATTTTTGTGCCTGTATCAGCTTGTTGGCATTGGGTGGTCACGGCTACGGAGTAAAATTCACCGCGTGAATAGTCGCCTCTTAAAATGCAACTTGGATATTTCCAAGTAATCGCAGAACCTGTTTCCACTTGTGTCCAAGAAACTTTGGAACGATCACCACGGCAATCCGCCCGTTTGGTCACAAAGTTGTAAATGCCACCCACACCATTTTCATCCCCCGGATACCAGTTCTGAACCGTCGCATATTTGATTTCAGCATCATCCAAAGCAACCAATTCAACGATGGCGGCATGCAATTGATTTTCATCCCGTTGCGGTGCTGTACAGCCTTCAAGATAGGAGACGTAAGCACCTTCATCGGCAATAATCAAGGTGCGTTCAAATTGCCCTGTATTTAAGGCATTGATGCGGAAATAAGTCGATAATTCCATTGGGCAGCGCACACCTTTGGGAATGTAAACAAAGGAACCATCGGTAAACACGGCACAATTTAAAGCTGCAAAGAAGTTATCTTGAGGTGGCACAACAGAACCCAAGTATTGTTTGACCAATTCAGGGTGTTCACGAATGGCTTCAGAAATAGGGCAAAAAATAACCCCAGCTTCGGTGAGTTTCTTTTTAAACGTTGTCGCCACCGATACCGAATCAAACACAGCATCCACAGCCACATTACTGCCCTTAATGCCTGCCAACATTTTTTGTTCACGCAAAGGAATACCCAATTTTTCATAGGTCTCAATCAATTTTGGATCGATTTCATCCAAACTCTCAGGCGCATCTTTATCTGATTTTGGTGCCGAATAATATGATATTGATTGATAATCAGTGGGCTTATAATCGACAGCCGCCCATGTGGGTTCTTCCATCGTCAACCAATGACGATACGCCGATAAACGCCATTCCAACATCCATTCTGGCTCTTGTTTGATGGCTGAAATTTGACGAATCACATCTTCGTTTAAACCGGGTGCAATGGTGTCCGATTCAATATCGGTGACAAAACCTGCATCATATTCCCTTGCCTCTAAGTCTTTTTGAATATCTTCATTGCTCGCCATTATGCGACCTCACAAATGTTTTGAATCGGCACACCACGTTTGACTGTAAACACTGGCATAAATTGTTCATCTGCCATATCTGCCAAGCTAATATTGCCCAATGCTTCCAGCATGGATTGGTTAATCCGCTTCCAATGGTGACTTGTCGAACAAAAAGCGGATTGCTCACAATCATTATTTTCAAGATTACATTCCGTCAATGCGATGCGACCTTCAAGACAATGAATAATGTCTTGCAAAGAAATATCACTCGCTTGACGTGCTAATTGATAACCACCCTGCGCACCACGCACGGAAATCAATAGGTTTGCACGCAACAAGCTTTGTAAAATTTTACTTACTGTCGGTGCAGGCACATGGGTAGCTTGCGATAAATCATTGGCAGTCCAACGATCTGGCGCAGACTTGGATACCATTTCTGTCATCAAAAGAATGCCATAATCCGTGACACGGGTTAATCGAAGCATTGACCCTCCTATTTTAATTCGGAGCAATCTATTCAGGATTAAATCTGAAACAACCCTGAAACCTTCAAGGTTTTGAAAAAATACGGCATAATGCGGCGTTTTAGAGGTCAAATCATGTCTACCAAACAGCCAGCAGAAACCTTGCTTACATTTCCTTGTATCTTTCCCATCAAAATTATGGGGATTGCTTCCGATAAGTTTGAAGCAAGCATGATGATGCTTGCGAATCAACATATCGAAGATATGGAACAAGTGAAGATTCAACAAAAAATCAGTAAAAATGGTAC
Organism: Mariprofundaceae bacterium; assembly: GCA_030950975.1. GTDB lineage: Bacteria > Pseudomonadota > Zetaproteobacteria > Mariprofundales > Mariprofundaceae. Next base: position 4,061 of record JAUZQL010000355.1, read on the forward strand.
ATATATCAGCATTACCATGACGTTTGAAGCACAAAGTCAACAACAACTGGATGCTTTGTATCGTTCTTTTTCCGCTCATTCTGATGTAAGAATGGTGTTATAGGAGCAATATGCGCACACTGATCATTGCCAGTGTCTTTCCAGAATCTCAATCATCGGGTGCAAGCACACGCATCATGGAATGGATTCATCTTTTTCTGCAAGAGGGTTGGCAGGTAGATGTCGCTTGCCCTGCAACGCAAGGTGAATATAGCGATGATTTAGATAAGCTAAATGTAAAAACGCATCAAATTCGTGTGAATTGCCCTGAATTTGATGCGTTTATTCGTGAATTTGATCCAAATATCGTTGTTTTTGATCGTTTTACTATGGAAGAACAATTTGGCTGGCGTGTCGAAAGAACATGCCCCAATGCCTTGCGTCTTTTGGAAACCATTGATTTACACTGCTTGCGCCAAGCACGACATCAACAAAGCAAACAAACCCATGCCGTCGCCATGCAGCCTAAATTAAGTGATTTATATGGTGAGATTGCCAAACGTGAGATTGCCGCCATTTGGCGATCCGATTTATCCGTGATGATTTCCAATGCAGAAATCGACATCCTTCAAAACAACTTTCATATCATACCTGAACTGTTGCACCACTGCCCATTTATGCTCAACCATAACACCATCTCAAAACCCTTACCCAGCTTTGGTGAGCGCCAACATTTCATGAGCATTGGTAGTTTTCGACATGCGCCCAATTGGGATGCTGTGTTATGGCTTAAACAAGATATATGGG
>JAUZQL010000356.1 GCA_030950975.1 Mariprofundaceae bacterium
GCCCAAATGATGCGTGATTTAAAGTTAAATACTGTCTGTGAAGAAGCATCCTGCCCCAATATTGGTAGTTGCTGGAAACAAGGTTCTGCGACCTTTATGATTTTGGGTCGTGTCTGTACAAGAACCTGTGCTTTTTGTGATGTTGCGACGGGGAGACCAGACGCTGTTGACCCGCATGAAGCCAGCAATCTTGCCAAAGCTGTGGCTCAAATCGGGCTTAAACATGTCGTCATTACATCCGTCGATCGTGATGATTTAAAAGATGGTGGGGCAGCACATTACGCCACCGTGATTCGTGAACTTAAATCCCATCAACCCGATGTTACGGTTGAAATCCTTACGCCTGATTTTCAGCGAAAACCAAGCAGTTGTTTGAACACCATTATGGATGCTCAACCTGATATTTTTAATCATAATTTAGAAACTGTACCACGTTTATATCGTTCGGTTCGCCCCGGTGCGCGTTATTTCACATCCCTTCGCTTACTGCAACGTGCCAAAGAAATGGATGACAATATTGTAACCAAATCAGGTTTGATGGTCGGTTTGGGTGAAGAACGGGATGAAATTTTACAAGTCATGGATGATATGCGTGAAGCAGGCATTGATATTTTAACCATTGGACAATATTTACGCCCCAGTGAAAAACATCATCCTGTCATGAAATATTGGACACCTGAAGAATTTGATGAACTCAAGTATCTGGCTGAGAAAAAAGGCTTTGGCATGGTGGCTTCGGGCGCACTGGTTCGTTCATCGTTTCATGCAGATGAGGTCTTTCAGGGCTTAAAATTAAAATCCTGATGCATTCTCAAGCAAGTGAATAGCTGATCTTACGCCCTTCGGTGAATTAATACTTTTTAGGAACAAAGTTTTGAGTCTGAATATCAGGGCGTTGATAATCACCTTGCTTGGCTCGTTTAGGCAGCACTATCGGATCAGGCATGACATCTTCATAAGGCACTGAATCAAGAATATGGCTTAAACAATTCAAGCGTGCTGTTTTTTTAATATCTGCATCAACAACATGCCAGCGTGCTTCTGGAATATCGGTATAAAAAAACATCTCATCTTTGGCTTTGGAATAATCGACCCAACGGTTGCGCGATTCCAAATCCATCGGACTCAATTTCCAATGTTTGCTGGCATCAGTAGCGCGTTTTTGAAAGCGTCGTTCCTGTTCTTCATCACTCACCGAAAACCAGTATTTCAATAAAATAATGCCTGAACGCACCAACATGCGCTCAAATTCTGGGCAGGAACGTAAAAATTCACGGTATTCCAAGTCTGTACAAAACCCCATAACACGTTCAACACCTGCCCGATTGTACCAACTTCGATCAAAAATAACGATTTCCCCAGCCGCTGGAAAATGTTGCACATAGCGTTGAAAATACCATTGTGTTTTTTCACGATTTGATGGTGCAGGCAAAGCCACAACATTGCAGCCGCGAGGATTTAAAGGCTCCGTTAGACGCTTGATCGTCCCACCTTTTCCAGCCGCATCTCGACCTTCAAAGACAATCATCACGCGTAAACCTTTTGCCTTAATCCAGTATTGCCACTTCACCAGTTCAACATCTATATTAGATAATGCACGTTTATATTGACTGTTTGAAATACCTTTACCCATATATTCTCCTGATGCACTGATGTTACGCATACCATCATCCCATGATTTTTGAATCGAATTTAAGGGATGAGCGTTGATGTGTGTTCATTATTCTGGACGTGCGGCTTTAGCTGCGCCGAATGAAGTATCAGGACGTGGCTAAAGCCACACTTCCTAAGTATGGAATAAGCTTTCTTTTTCATCAAGATGCGTAACATCAGTTATACACTTAAACCATGATAGGCACAAAAAAACCCGCCACATCCAAAAGGATGGGCGGGGTTATCAATCAACAGAAAAACACGATTTAAGCTTCGTTATCTGATATATCTTCCTCTGATTCTTCTTCCACTGGTTTAGGCATATTGCGCATTGCCAAGCCAGTACCTGCTGGTAACAAACGACCCAAAATAACATTTTCTTTCAGCCCTGTGAGCCAATCCACTTTACCCGCCAAAGCCGCTTCGGTAATCACACGCGTGGTTTCTTGGAACGATGCCGCAGAGATGAACGATTCAGTGTTCAACGATGCTTTGGTAATACCCAAAAGAACAGGTTCAAAGCTTGCAGGTGGTTTACCTGCTTCAATCAAAGCACGATTTTGAGCTAGCACATGTTTACGCTCCACTTGCTCACCACCCACATAAGTAGAAGCACCCGGATCAGTAATCAATACTTTACGCATCATTTGACGTGTAATCACTTCAATATGCTTATCGTTAATTTTCACACCTTGCAAACGATAAACTTCTTGCACTTCATCGGTCAGGTAGTTTGCCAAGGCTTCGACACCCAAGACACGTAAAATATCTTGTGGTGCAGGTGAACCTTCCATCAATTTTTCACCGCGACGAATGCGATCCCCTTCTTGCACAATAATGTTCGAACCTTTTGGAATCTGATATTCCACTGGATCCGTTGCATCATCAGGTTCAACATAAATACGGCGTTTACCTCGAATATCCTTACCGAAAGCAATTTTACCATCCTTAGCAGAAATAAATGCCAAGCTCTTTGGTTTACGTGCTTCAAACAATTCGACCACACGTGGCAAACCACCTGTAATATCCTTCGTTTTGGATGTTTCACGTGGTAAACGTGCCAATACATCGCCCGCTTTCACATCACGTGTATCTTCCACATTCAAAATCGCCCCTGGTGATAAGAAATAACGCGCAGGAACATTGGTACGAGGAATCACAATCGGATCAGATTCTGGATCTTTCGGATCAATCAACTGAATTTGTGGACGCAACGCTGTTTTGCGTGCTTCTGAATGTTCAATCACAATACGATTGGATAAACCTGTCACTTCATCGGTTTGCTCACGAACCGTACGACCTTCTTCCATATCCACATAACGCACCAAACCATCCACTTCTGCAATCAATGGCATGGTATATGGATCCCATTCCGCCAATGCAGTACCCAGCTTCACAGCATCACCATCTTGAATCAATAGATGCGCACCGTATGCCACACGATGACGTTCCACTTCTTTGCCTTGAGGATCCAAGACCACGATTTCTGTATGACGGTTAATAACAATGTCTGCACCTTGTGAATCAGTCACCACAACAGCATCAATCAACTTCACTTGACCATTAAATTTAGATTCAATACTGGCTTGTTCTGCTGAACGTGATGCTGTACCACCCACATGGAAGGTACGCATGGTCAACTGTGTTCCCGGCTCACCAATGGATTGCGCGGCAATAACACCCACAGCTTCACCCTGACAAACAGGTGTGCCATGTGCCAAATCACGACCATAACACGCTGCACACACACCTTCTTCCGATTCACAGGTCAACACCGAACGAATGCGTAACTGCTCAATTTCAGCTTCATCAATCTTCGCCACCAATGTTTCATTCAACATGGTTCCCGCAGGGACAATTTCTTCTTCCGTCAACGGATGGATGGCAGGTTCTAATAACACACGACCCAACACACGTTCAGACAACGATTGAATAATTTCGCCACCTTCAACAAGCGGTGAAATGGTAATACCTTGTGTGGTTCCGCAATCAGCTTCACGAATGACGGCATCTTGTGCAACATCCACCAAACGACGGGTTAAATAACCCGAGTTCGCTGTTTTCAAGGCTGTATCGGCAAGACCCTTACGTGCGCCATGCGTTGAGATAAAGTATTGCAATACCGTCAAACCTTCACGGAAGTTTGACGTAATCGGATTTTCAATAATAGAGCCATCAGGTTTCGCCATCAAACCACGCATACCTGCCAACTGACGAATTTGCTGTGCAGAACCACGTGCACCAGAATCCGCCATCATATAAACAGAGTTAAACGTCACCATCGATTCTGTTTTAGTGCCATCAGGAGAGCTTACTTCTTCAGATGCCAAGTTATCCATCATTGCTTTGGCAACTTTTTCTGTGGTGTGTGTCCACAAGTCAATGACTTTATTGTAACGTTCACCTGCGGTAATCAAACCATCACGGTATTGGGTTTGTACTTCCAATACTTCTTTTTCTGTTTGACTCACTCGGGTATATTTTTCTTCAGGAATAATCACATCTTCCAAACTAAACGAAGCACCCGATCGTGTTGCATAGGTATAACCAAGATGTTTAATCCGATCGGCTAACAAGACCGTCGCTTTATTACCCGCAGCGACGAAACAATCTTCAATCAATTGTGCCACTTCTTTTTTACCTAAAATGCGGTTGATACTGGAAAATGGCAATGCATCAGGAAGCACGGTTGAAATAATCGTACGACCTACGGTAGTATTCTCACGCACACCACGAATACGACATACAATACGTGAATGAATGCTCACAACGTTCGCATCATACGCACGCATCACTTCATCAGGTGACGCAAAAACCATGCCTTCACCCGGTTCAAATGGTTTCTCACGACTTAGATAATAAATACCTAAAATCATATCCTGAGTTGGAACAATGACAGGTTTACCCGTTGCAGGTGATAACACATTGTTCGAAGCCATCATCAACGCACGTGCTTCCGTTTGCGCTTCAATGGACAATGGCACATGCACAGCCATTTGGTCACCATCGAAATCGGCATTGAATGCTGTACAGACCAAGGGATGCAATTGAATGGCTTTACCTTCAATCAACACAGGTTCAAAGGCTTGAATACCCAAACGGTGAAGCGTGGGCGCACGGTTCAGCATAACAGGATGTTGGTGAATCACTTCTGCCAAAATATCCCAAACTTCAGGAATACCTTGTTCGACCAATTTCTTACATGCTTTAATGGTGGTACCTAAACCACGCAGTTCCAACTTATGATAAATAAATGGTTTGAACAATTCCAACGCCATTTTCTTCGGCAAACCACATTGATGCAGTTTCAAACTTGGCCCTACCACAATCACCGAACGACCTGAATAATCCACACGTTTACCCAGCAAGTTTTGGCGGAAACGACCTTGTTTACCTTTAATCACATCCGACAATGATTTCAATGGGCGACGATTGTTACCTGTAATCGGTTTTGAACGACGATCATTATCAAACAAGGCATCCACTGATTCTTGCAACATGCGTTTTTCATTGCGGGTAATGATTTCTGGTGCATTAAGCTCCAAAAGACGACGCAAACGGTTGTTACGATTGATCACACGACGATACAAATCATTCAAATCAGAGGTTGCAAAACGACCGCCATCCAAAGGTACTAAAGGGCGAATTTCTGGAGGTAAGACTGGAATAGCTTCCAAAATCATCCACTCAGGACGATTGCCAGAACCCAACATCGCTTCCACTGTTTGCAAACGCTTGGTCAACTTGGTCAACTTGGTGACAGCCTTAGTGGCTTGAATTTGCGCACGCAGGCTTTGACGTTCTTCATCCAAATCAATGTCTTTCAACATTTCACGCAAGGCTTCCGCACCCATTGTCGCACGAAATTCTTCACCATATTCTTCAAAAGCTTCAATATATTCTTCTTCTGTAAGAATTTGATACTTATCTAAACTGGTCAAACCGGGATCCAACACAATGTAAGATTCAAAATACAAGACACGTTCAAGTTCTTTCAATGTTTTATCAAGCAATAAACCAATACGGGATGGTAAACTTTTTAAGAACCAGATATGAGCCACAGGTGCTGCCAAATCAATATGCGCCATACGTTCACGACGTACTTTGGATTGAATGACTTCCACACCACATTTTTCACACACCACACCACGATGTTTTAAACGTTTGTATTTACCACATAAACATTCGTAATCCTTAATCGGACCAAAAATCTTGGCGCAAAACAAACCATCGCGTTCAGGTTTAAACGTACGATAGTTAATGGTTTCAGGTTTTTTGACTTCACCAAACGACCATGAACGAATTTTTTCAGGACTAGCCAAGCCTACCCGAAGACCATCAAAATCTTCATTCTTACTTGGCTTTTGAAACATATTAAATAATTTTTGCATGACTTATGCCTCTTTGCTTGGTTTTTTAACCATTTCAATGTCAATACCCAAGGCATTCAATTCCTTGGTCATCACGTTAAAGGACTCAGGGATGCCCGCATCAAATGTCATATCACCACGAACAATGGATTCATACATTTTTTGTACGACCCTGAACATCATCTGATTTCACAGTCAACATTTCCTGCAAGACATGTGCTGCGCCATAAGCTTCCAAAGCCCACACTTCCATTTCACCGAAACGTTGCCCACCAAATTGAGCTTTACCACCCAATGGTTGCTGTGTTACCAATGAATATGGCCCTGTTGAACGCGCATGAATTTTTTCATCCACCAAGTGATGCAATTTCAAAATATACATTTGACCAATGGTAATCGGGCGGTCAAAAGCTTCACCTGTCATGCCATCATACAAGGTGGTTTGACCCGTCTTAGAAAGACCCGCTAATTCCAACATGCGATACAAATGTTCTTCTTTTGCACCATCAAACGCAGGCGAAGCAATCGGTACACCACCTTTAAGATTATGAACCAATTCATCCAATTCATCTTCGGACATCGCTGTGATTTGACCACATGCTTTTTCATCTTCCGCATAGATATCCAACAAGAACTTACGAAGATCAGCCTTGGCAGCCTTGGCAATCACCATTTCATTCAAGCGACGACCCAACTCACCACATGCGTAACCCATATGAATTTCAAGAATTTGACCGATATTCATTCGAGACGGTACACCCAACGGGTTCAAACAAATATCAACAGGGCGACCATCGGCTGTAAATGGCATATCTTCTTCAGGTACGATGATTGAAATCACACCTTTGTTACCATGACGACCCGCCATTTTATCACCCGGTTGAAGTTTACGTTTGACCGCAACAAACACCTTCACCACTTTAATCACACCTGGTTTCAATTCTGAACCTTCACGAACCTTGGAAACCTTTTCTTCAAAGCGTGTTTCAAGACGCACACGCTCTGTATCCATCGAAGCTAAAATTTCTGCGACTTTGGCATTTACTTCATCGGATTGAACGGAAACAGCGGATAATTCACGCAATGGCAAAACATTTAAATCAGCTTCGCCAATCACATCGCCGACCTTCAAGCCTTTCACGTTCAATGCTTGTTGACCCACCAACAAACCTTTCAAACGCACAATCACATTGGCTTCAAGAATACGGCGTTCATCTTCTTTATCGGCATAAAGTTTTTCAACTTCTGATTCTTCAATGGACTTCGCACGCTCATCTTTTTCATCGCCACGACGTGTAAAGATTTGCACATCCACGACAATGCCTTCATTCCCTGGTTTTACGCGTAAAGAGGAATCACGAACATCGGAAGCTATTTCACCAAAAATCGCACGCAATAGTTTTTCTTCAGGAGATAGTTGGCTTTCACCTTTGGGGGTAATTTTACCCACAATAATATCACCCGCTTTCACTTCTGCACCCACATAGGCAATACCTGTATCATCCAAATGACGCAAGGCATCTTCACCAACATTGGGAATATCACGCGTAATTTCTTCTTCGCCCAATTTAGTATCACGAGCAACCGCTTCAAATTCTTCAATATGAATGGATGTGTAGACATC
>JAUZQL010000357.1 GCA_030950975.1 Mariprofundaceae bacterium
CTGTTAATATTTATTATACGAAATCAGCTACAAATCAATGGAATTGGCATGCAGGCGCAAGTTCAACTGATTTGACGGGGGCAGGTGCAACGACAGAACCGTTGGTTGTGGGTCCCAATGCTTATAATGTGGCAAATGCAGCGCTGCCTGCTAGTGCGCTAGGGGCGGCTGGGGTTCAAATCACTGCGAGCACGAAGTTTGATGTTCCTGTCACTATTACTGATAGTAATAATGCCACAATAACCTTAGCAGCGAATACAGCAATAGGGACGGCTACAGTGACAGGAACAGGAGGTATTGTAATAACAGCGCCTGCTACGGCTATAAATGTAACGGCGGGTAATGTGTTAACACCTCCTACGGCAGCCAATGTCCAATCACTGGCGTTTGGTTCTGCAGGTGAGTTAACGACTGAAAAGAGTCCATTGATTAATTTTCACTGGAAAAGTGCAGTAGCAAGTAATATTAATTTTAATTTTGGTGCAGCAACGATATCTGATAGTTCAGGTGTTCAAGGGACTGGTCTGAATGGCACCGTTCAAATGGCGGGAGCCTTTGCCACAAGTCAAATGACAAAAGATGGTTTTGCATCAGGTTTCTTGGATAAATTGGATACAGATTCTACAGGGACTATTTACGGCGTGTTTACCAATGGTCAACGTCGCCCGATGTTTCAAGTGGCTTTGGCAAAATTCTCTAATGATGCGGTATTATCAAAAGTAGGCAATAATTTGCAGCAAGAAACGATTGCTTCGGGCGCACCTATTTTGGAAAAACCTGGTAATGGTGGTATGGGATCAATTACGCCTTTTGGTTTGGAACAATCCAATGTGGATTTAGGTACAGAGTTTGTAAAATTGATTGTGTCACAACGTGGTTATCAAGCGAATTCAAAAACAATTCTGACCACGGATCAAATGCTTTCAGCATTGATGCAAGTGAAACGTTAATCGTATGGTATTGATGTCATAAGCTTGTCATCATAGTTTTTTAAGTTTGTGCATATCTTGTTAAAGATGTGTATATCCCTCCTCGTTTAATGAAAAGGCGGCACCGAAAGGTGTCGCCTTTTTGTTTTTAATCTATATAAGGGCTATGGATTGTGAATGATGAAAAGGAGTGTGATTGCTGATGATTAACACGAATGTCTTTTTTGGATGTATTGCAGCTTGTTTATGTTTGAAATTGAAGCAAGTGAACCATGATGAATCAGTCCAAATATTGATGCATGATAACAAGCATTGATGAATGTTCAGAGCGTTACAGAATTAACGGCAAGCATTAAGCAAGTGCTTGAACAAGGCTTTGCACATATTCAGGTGCAAGGTGAAGTCTCACGATTAACCCGACCCTCATCGGGTCATCTTTATTTTACCATTAAGGATAGTCACGCTGCGATTTCTGCGGTGGTCTGGCGTTCTGCAGCGGTGCGTTTGCATGCTCAGTTGAAAGAAGGGCAAGCTTTTATTTTTTCAGGACATTTGAGTGTGTACGAGCCTCGTGGCACGTATCAAATGATGGTCACACGCATCATGCCCGTTGGTGCGGGTGCTTTGGCGGCAGAGTTTGAACGGCGTAAAGCTTTATTTGCCAAGCGTGGCTGGTTTTCTCAAGCGAAGAAACAAGCTATTCCAACACTTCCTCAACATATTGGCATTGTAACTTCAGAGACAGCCGCTGCGCTGCAAGATGTCAAAAAAGTATTGGCAACACGCCCTGCTTACCTTAAAACAACCTTGTTTTCTTGTGTTGTGCAAGGGGAACAAGCCCCTGATTCCATTGTAGCAGCATTCCACAAAATCCAAGCGATGTCGCAACGCCCTGATGTGATTCTTCTGGTGCGTGGTGGTGGAAGTATGGAAGATTTGTGGTGTTTTAATGATGAACGTGTGGTTCAAGCGGTGTTTGATTGTGACTTGCCCATTATTTCAGGGGTTGGACATGAAATTGACACGACTTTAGTGGATTATGCGGTCGATGTTCGTGCTGCTACACCCTCGAATGCTGCGGAGTTATCATGTCCATCGCGTGATTATTTGCGTCAAACATTGCCATCAATCGCTCGCATCAAACAAATGCTTGAGCATCGTGTGTCTGGTCTACGCCAACAATGTGTGATGCAAGAACAACGTTTGAGCTATCAACACGATC
>JAUZQL010000358.1 GCA_030950975.1 Mariprofundaceae bacterium
AAGCATTTATTTTCATAAAAGCCACAAGCAGTTGTTTTCATAAAAGCGACAAGCATTTATTTTCATAAAAGCGAAAAGCATTTATTTTCATAAAAGCCACAAGCAGTTGAATAACGAATAGAACAAACTTTTTCATAATCATGCTCAAGCTCAAGCTCAAAAGCTCAAAGATGGGGATTATCCCTATCTCGTAGCTCATTACCTTTCCGCATGAAAAGTCTTGTTCAACAATCAGGGGGGTCAACAGTATCATGACCGCTAGCGCTATTGACCCCCCGGATTGTTGCACGACTTTTTTCATGCGACGGCAACGGAGCGACGAGATAGGGATAATCAGCAATCAACATCGAAAAAGTAAAAAATACATGCTTATAAGTTGGCGTCTCGATTGTGCCGAACTTGCTCCCGTAGCTCGCATATTTCGCCACCATCGACGCTTCACATTCAGAAATTGATAAGCTTTCAACATCAGATTCAATAATACGACTCGGCGTTTCATAGTCTTGAGTGCAATCATCATACGAGTGCAACTCATAAACACCCCCCGAAAAATATTTCAGAGTGTATTCATAATAAGCACCCGATAACGGTTCATCCAATAGATTTTTAGGAATCTTCACACCACGCAAAACGCCAAAGGATCCAAACAACTGCAAACCATTTAAACATCGAAACAATTCCCAAGTGTCAGATGGCTCTTGATCTGAAAACTTAACAGCGTATTTCATCACTTCCATGCACATATCAATGAGCTTCCCTTTCCCATTGTTTTGGCAATCAATCATAAAACTATCACCAGTTATTCGATACCATTCATCACGAAGCCCCGAAGATTTTTCGGGAAGATAATTTCCATCTTTGTCAAAATTAACAAAACCAACATCAGGCGGATTTTCACATAAAATAAGCATGTGAATGTGTGGATTCCATTGACTTCCATCTTTGGTCTTGGGGATTTCATAACTGAAAACTGCACCTTCAATTTTTGCAAATTCAGTGAATGCGTAACGGTCAGGATTACCAATAAACCTACGTCTATTAGCCTGCAAACGTTTGAAGCTACTTTTCAAATGCTCATATCGTTCTGATAAGTTTTCACCGTTCGCAACAGTGATTGTAAGCATGAAAGCTTTAAGACGTGGATTCTCTGAAATTACTTGTTCAATATTTTGATGATGTTTTTGAAGCAACAAACCACCTCTACGAATTGCACAGCACTGACAAAGAAGCGGATGATTACAAAAGTTTGCAGCAGTCAAGCGAGTTTCGTCATGATCAATATAGTGTCTAAATCGCAACCAATCCGCACAAGTTTTCACACGCTCATAAATACGTTCAATACGTGGATTTACAGCATCAAAATAGTATTCATCTTGGTCAAGAATATCACCCATGAAATCTGACATTCTTTTTGATTGAATTTTTGCACGTCCAAAACGTTCAGAACGTTTGATAATATCCAAAATGCCGCTCATAGCGTTTAAATCAGTAGGTTTTCCAACGATTTCGTGAGGGTCAAGAAAAGACATCAAAGAGAGCCAATAAAAGTTGGGGACACTTTATCTGTATGTATCAAGAAAATAGCCCCTGCGCTTCGCTTGGAGCCTCTCTCCCACCAAGGCGGTTCCCCTTCTCCAAGCCTCCGCGCAAGACTAAATTGACTTGTTAAATGGCTTACAGTTAGTGTTTCGAAATGTTGTAGCATAATACCCTCCTGTGGGTGTTTTGTTTTAGGTGGGAAGTGTCCGCTTCCCATCTTTTTTTTGTTACTTCTTAGATTCTTCAATTTCCTTTTCTGCGTGCTTCTGGACTTCAATAAGATGTTTTTCCATCAAAGATATTGCCTTACCCTTATTGCCCTTTGAAATGCTGTCTAAAGCATCACGCATAGCCACATAAGTATCCTGACACTCTAAAATCAACTCACGAATCATTGTTGCAGGTCGTGTGCCTGTTCTGTTAGCCAAATCATCTAACAACATATAGACATCAGTTGACAACGTAACAGACACACGAACAGTATCGGCAACAGGACGACCAACCCTAGCCTGTCCTATCTTACGTTTTCTAGCCTTCTTGTTTTCTAATTGTTTACCGTCCATGTCGCAACCCTCTATCTAATTTTATAATATGTCAAATTTTCAGTTTTTCTCAAAAAACGGCTGGTGATTTCGCAAGTGTACCAAGTCTACGTACGTACAAAGTATACAAACTAAATATTTCTACTATGATTTGCTCGTTCACTGCCGCACAGGCAGCTTAGAAAATATAATATCTCGTTATATTAATTAACTTACTGCTGAACAAGCAGACTTTGAAAGCCACTCACAAAATGGGTGGCTTTTTTATTTTCATAAAAGCGACAAGCATTTATTTTCATAAAAGCCACAAGCAGTTGTTTTCATA
>JAUZQL010000359.1 GCA_030950975.1 Mariprofundaceae bacterium
ATACGATATTTGTACTTCACAGCGATCAGCTAAACCTGCTGCAACAATGTTTTTTGCAACGTAACGTGCTGCATAGGCTGCGGAGCGATCGACTTTGGATGGATCTTTACCCGAAAAAGCACCACCACCATGTCGACCAAATCCGCCATAGGTATCGACAATGATTTTACGCCCCGTTAAACCACAGTCGCCGACAGGACCACCAATAACAAAACGTCCCGTTGGATTGATATGGTATTTCGTATCAGGGTGTAAAAGACCTGTGGGTTCAAGCACAGGCTTGATGATATATTCCATCACATCACGCTCTAAATCTTGATGTTCAATATCCGCAGTGTGTTGCGTTGAAAGTACGACGGCATCAATGGCGACAGGTTTGTTGTTTTCATAACGAATCGACACTTGGGTTTTTGCATCAGGACGAAGGTAAGAAAACTTGCCGCTTTTGCGAATTTCCGCTTGTTTAGCGACAATTTTATGTGACAGTAAAATAGGCATAGGCATCAGCTCATCGGTTTCATTGCTGGCATAACCAAACATCAACCCTTGATCACCAGCACCTTGATTTAAATCAATGCCTTCGCCTTCGTTGACACCCGCAGCAATATCAAGGGATTGTTTATCCATCGCCACCAAGACTGCACAAGAGGCATAATCAAAACCCATGTCAGATGAGTTATAACCAATATCTTTAATCGCAGTGCGTACAATGTCTTGATAATCAATGGTAGCGGATGTGGTGATTTCACCAGCAAGCACAACCATGCCTGTGTTAATCAGGGTTTCGCAAGCAACGCGTGCATCTTTATCTTGAGCTAAAATAGCATCCAAAATACTATCTGAAATACGGTCGGCAACCTTATCGGGATGGCCTTCACTGACCGATTCCGATGTAAAAACAAAATTTCCACTCATTTATTGACTCCTTATTTATATGGTTAATTGTTTCAATTGAATAGTGGAAGCATAACAAGGATTTAACTCAGGGCGAACTCACGCACGGAATAGCGATTCTTAGCAGTTAAGGTTTTGCACTGAAACATAGGGCTTTTTTGCATGTATATTTCTTCACGCAACCACGTTTCTTCAGCTTCGCGTGCATCTTCTTCAATCAATAAGCTCCAAACACCTTTTTTACCATTTTTATTCAAAAAATCGGCAAGCCATCGGTATCCACGCTCTTTTAAGGCATCTTTTTTATCAAAAGGTGCTGCGAGTGCAAAGATTCTTAGCTTGGGTTTTCGTGCGATTCTCAATAATTCACCCATCGCATATTTTTTGGATTTGGGCAGACCTTGTGCTAATAAATGCAGGGTTGCTTGCGCATCATTCACAGCCCGATGACCGTCAAAGAAATAACCCATTTGATAGGCAATATAATCTAATTTACGACTCGCAATACCTTCTTCTTGCCAGTCTAAATCGGCAAAGCTACACGCCCAAGCTTTGGCTTTCACTTGGGGCAAACGTCGTTCCATCATGCGTCGGTCAAAGGCTGCATTGTGCGCAATCAACAGACTGGATTTTTCTATCCAAGGATTGATTTCATCATCCTTCAATCGTTGACCTTTGACCATCGCATCATCAATACCTGTCAGCTCTTTGACAAGCTCATTTAAGGGTTGTTTTGGATCTTCAAAACCATCATAGGTATGCAAGATACGATAAATTTTTCCGCTACTGGCATCATATTCAAACGCCACAAACCCCAGTTCAATGATTTGATCATGCTCCGTATCCAAACCTGTGGTTTCAGTATCCACGACCAAGCCAATCCTCGGCATATCTGCTTGACCTTCAAAATAAACATCGGGCGCTTGCAAGCGTTGTAAAATACGGTAATTCCCCGATTTCTGTAACTGTTCGATGGCTTGTTGATCTTGCATATTCATTTCTTCAATGCTTTGGCAAAAGCGATTTCTAAAGCACTCATGGGTGCTGTTTTTTGACCATGTTGTTTTTGTTTTTGATAAAATTGTCGTTTTACTTTTTGTTGTGCGCTTTCGGGCTCACGTTTCAAGGTATGACCAGAGGCATCTTTTTTCCAACGTGGTTTTTCCACTTCTAATGCTGGCAACTCATCATCTAAGCGCATGGTTAAACTAATCCGCTGACGTTTGCCATCGAATTCCAATACTTTCACTTTTACCACGTCGCCCGTTTTCACGACTTTACGAGGATCATCCACAAATTTGTTGGATAGTGCTGAAATATGTACTAAACCATCTTGATGTACGCCGATATCCACAAACGCACCAAAATTGGCAACATTGGTCACCACACCTTCTAAAATCATGCCTTCTTTTAAGTCCCTAATTTCATGTACGCCCGAACGAAAGTGTGCCGTTTTAAATTCAGGTCTGGGATCACGGCCGGGTTTTTCAAGCTCCATTAAAATATCACGAATGGTGATTTCACCAAATACATCATCGACAAATTTTTTCGCTTTGATGCCATGAATGATACTGCTATTGCTTAACAACTCTTGCACTGTTGCGCCTTTAGCCGCAGCAATTTTTTCCACAACACCATAAGCCTCAGGATGTACACCCGAGGCATCCAAAGGGTTATCACCATCTAAAATACGCAAAAAACCAGCACATTGTTCAAATGCTTTTGGCCCAATCCCTTTGACTTTCTGAATCTCTTGTCGGTTTGGAAAACGACCATGTTCATCACGGTAAGCGACAATGCGTTCGGCGGTGCTTTTACCCAAACCTGCAACATAAGCGAGCAGGTGAGAAGATGCTGTATTCACATCGACACCGACTTGGTTCACGCAATCTTCGACAACCGCATCCAAAGCACGTGCCAAACGAGTTTGATTAACATCATGTTGGTATTGCCCGACCCCAATCGCTTTGGGCTCAATTTTTACCAATTCAGCCAAAGGATCTTGTAAACGACGAGCAATCGACACAGCACCACGCAAACTCACATCCAAATCAGGAAATTCTTTGGCACCTATTTCAGATGCTGAATATACCGATGCCCCTGCTTCTGAAACAATTACGGGTGTTAGGTGCAACTGTGGGAACTGTTCTTGTAAATCATGCACCAAGCTTTCGGTTTCTCGTGAACCAGTACCATTGCCAATCGCCACCAAATCAACATGATGTTTATCTGCCAACACTGCCAATGCTGCAATTGCTTCTTGCCAACGTTTGGCAGGTGCATGGGGGTAAATTGTGGCGGTATCCAAAACCTTTCCTGTAACATCGGTGACAGCGACTTTTACACCCGTACGAATGCCTGGATCAAGCCCCATCGTGGCACGCGGCCCTGCGGGTGCTGCCAACAATAAATCACGTAAATTATTCGCAAATACTCGAATGGCTTCTTCTTCTGCCTTGCTGCGTAACGCCATCAATAAATCGACTTCCAAATGCATCAATACCTTGGCTTTCCAAGCCAAACGCACACATTGTTGTAGCCAATCATCGGCTGCCTCACCTTGGTGAACGATGTCGAGTGATTGCCCTAAAATTTGTTCACAGTAAGCATGGGCTTGTTCTTCATCAGCACTGGGCAAAAGTTTGATGCGCAACATGCCTTCTTTTTGCCCACGAAATAACGCCAAAGCACGATGGGATGGAATGCGTTTCCATGCTTCACTGTAATCAAAATAATCTTTGAATTTTTGTGCTTCGTGCTCTTTGCTTTTGACCACAGTTGCGGTTAAAAAAGCATGGTCTTGTAAATAATTACGTAAGTTCGTCAGGGCATCGGCTTGTTCTGCCAACTGTTCGATAATGATTTGTTGTGCGCCATCTAAAGCATCGTTTGCATCTGAAATATCATGTTCTGGGTTAATGAAATCCAAAGCAACGGTTTCAGGAATAAGTTGATGATTGGATAAAATCTGTTGAGCCAAGGGTTCTAAGCCTGCTTCTTTGGCTATTTGAGCCTTGGTGCGGCGGCGAGGTTTATAGGGTAAATACAAATCTTCCAAACGTGTCATCGTCGATGCGGCTTGAATATCTTTGCGTAAAAGCTCCGTTAATAAACCTTGCTCATCAATACTTTTAAGAATCGCACTTCGGCGAGATTCAAGTTCACGCAAATAACGCAAACGATCTTCCAAATAACGAAGTTGTGTATCATCCAAATTTTGCGTGATTTCTTTACGATAACGCGCAATAAACGGCACGGTTGCACCACCATCCAATAAGGCAATCGCCGCACTCACTTGTGCTGTCGTTACATTTAATTCTTGGGCAATTTGCTTGATCATGATTGTCTCTCTTTTGGTGTAGACCACTGCATTTTAAGCTGTGTCTTCGAAGGTTAGAAAATCGATTTCTAACGTAGCGAGCATAGGCTGCAAGCGTGATGATGCTAGCCTTTAGAACGTGGTCGCCCAAGTTGCGAGTTCACCATAGACTGGATAAATGAGCCATACACCCAATAAAGCATCCAATAGTGGGCTAGCAGCCAATAAAACAAACAACCATAAGGCTCGTTTTTCGGTCAAATACTGTGTGTATAACTTGAATGTTGGCTTGAAAAAGGGCTGCCGAATGAGCCATTCACCCATCAATACATTGGGCAGTGGTAACAGATGTGTCGCCAACATACATAAGTTGAAAAACATCAATACTTTTGCCCACCATTGATGAATCGGTGGCAAACCGCTGGCAGCCTGATGGTGTAAACACCAGCTATACAACAAAAAACCCAGCAATGTTAAAGCTGCATGACCGCAAAAACGTATCCATGCTGCGAATAAACCTTGAGATAACGGGCGTGCCAAACAAATAATGACCCCGCGTGTGAATGCAATAGAGATTAAAAAAGGCAACCATGTGCCTTTCCATGCGATGGCATAAAAAGGGTGAGGAATGTTTTGATGGCAAACGTATTGCTCCAGCCAACACACCACTGTCATGGATATGATGATGGGCAACATATAAAGCGTCATTTGTTGAATCACGATATGTAACCAGACATCCATGTTGAAGCCCTCTATTTATAAATCGTTGACGTGCGCCTTTTCTCTTAACCGCAATAATACATCTGGCTGACCCAAGTTTTGTTGCAAATTAATATAAACATCGGAACCATGTAGAGTAACACCTGTAATTTCTGCTGAATCATGATGCGCTATTTCGCGCAAGGTGTGCCCATCCCAAGCCCATAAGTATGAAGGATCATCATCATCGGTGATCCATAACCAATGCCGCTTGTCATCCCAAGCAAGATTATCAGGGTGGATCAGTGCATTATTTTCAAGCCATGTGGAGACTTTGGGTAAGGTTGAACGATCGTCCAACTTTAAAATGCGCCCTGTTTTGGTTTCAGCTAATAAAATCTGCCCATTCGGTAAGGTTTCCATATCTTCAATACGATTAAAATACTGACCATGCAATTTTTCAGCATCCATCCGTGCATGTTTGGCATCTCGAATCAGTAACCAACCTTTGTCTTTATGTAAGACTTTTAACTGGTGGGTATGTAAATTATAACGATAAATACAACCCTCTTTCCATTCATCGGCCATATAAGCAAACTGTCCATCTTTGGAAAAAGCTAAACCTTCATGCTTAAAATTTCCGACACGGTGTAAAGGCATGATGGCAGGAGTGGATGATGCCAATGTGGCACGATCCACACGTTGTTCACTGGGCAATGTTGCAGGTTCGGTAATACGCCAAAACAAACCATCTTTAAATTCTTCACCCAACCATAGGCTACCATCAGGTGCTACTTTCAAGCCATCCGCTTTATGCAAGCCAAACAAAAGAATATGTTGTTTTCCTGTTTCAATATGAATCGCTAATAAACTGGGTGCTAATAAGCTCGCGTTGGTTTCACAACTCACATATAACCATTGCTTATCTTGAGAAACAACCATCATATCAGGGTGATGGTTATGCCATGCAGAAAGCGAATGAGAAGTCCAAGCAGGGTTAAGTTGAATACCTGTGGGATTTAATGTGCACGATGTCAGTGATAAGAAAACAAGGAAG
>JAUZQL010000036.1 GCA_030950975.1 Mariprofundaceae bacterium
ATCATCAGTGAGACCTTTTTTCTTTGATTTAGGGCGTGATTGTCCGCCGCCAAATAAACGGGCATTATCTTCATCTTCACGCGTACGTGCATGTTGTTTATCATCTTGGTTCATTCTTTTGCCCCCCTCGCATAGTAAATAAATGGAAAGCTTGCTTTCCAACCATCATCACTGCTTGCATGCACGGTCACGCGATGCAAACCTTTTTTAATGTGCTGTGAAAAATGTAATAAAATATCTTTTCGCCCCGCACTTTTGAATGTCGTTTGTTGTTCATCCAATACATAGTCATCCGCATTCAAACCACTCACTTTAAAGTGCATCACAGCTGGCTGATAGCGTTTATGCGTCACATTGATACGGTAATCATAATTTGTCATGTTTGCCAAAAGTTCAGCACTATCAACCACCAAAGTATACGGTTGATAGTTAATAATTCCCCCTACAAAAATCGCCATACACAATAGCGTTCCTGTCATCGCGGCTCGTCCACGACCTAAAAGTGAACCTAAACCATTGGTTTTATGACCATCCGCACCAAACTTGAAACTTAATAAACCAGCACCTGTCATTTTCTTGCTTTTGCTATGCAATTCATCACACGCCGCCACACAATCACCACAGTTAATACAACTATCAAACACTTGTGCTTGCCTAGGATCAATATCTAAAAAACAACTATCCACACAATAATTACAATGTTCACAATCATCTAAACGGCTCGTATCATAAGCAATATGCAAGGTATCTTGGGTTTTGAATGAATGTTGCCAAACACGATAAATACACATGTATTTGCAGACAAGGTGACGCATGGCTGCCACATCAATCAGAATAATCGCCACGCAGACCACGTAAATCCATAATAAATTTTCAGCCAATGGCACAGGGTGCATACTGATAAACGACCAAATCACACTGGGTTCAAAGAAATACAACAATGGAACGATGGCAAACACCATTGAAATCAATAAAAATGAGCTAAAAAGTACGACTTTATTCAAAAGCTTATCTTTTCGCCGTGCGACCTGCATTTGTATGCCTGTGACATCCATGACCAAAGCACGCCGACCCAAGAGCTTCGTCGTTAAAGCATTCGCCCATTCAGAGATTGTATTTTGAGGGCAAATCCAACCGCAAAACACGGAACCCGCCCATGAGTAAAGAAAAATTAGACCTGTTGCAACCATGATCCAAAAGCCCATGACAATGGCAATATCCGAAAAGGATACTTGATAATCCA
>JAUZQL010000360.1 GCA_030950975.1 Mariprofundaceae bacterium
TAATCGACGGTTTTTTCAACCACATAGCCATCAACATGTGTCCAAATGGTTTGGTAAAGATGTTTGTGTGGCGTGTATTTATTGTGATGTAGATGGCTTTAAACAGGTCAATGATGAACTTGGTCATGCCGTTGGTGACAAGGTTTTGGTGACTGTCTCGGAAAAACTACAAAGCTGTATTCGTTCGCAGGATACATTGATTCGTATGGGCGGCGATGAATTTGTGGTGTTTTTGCCAGCGTGTTCGTGTGAAAAAGCATCTGAAATTGCCCAACGTATGGTTGAAGCTTCCAAAATGAGCAGGGAACATGAATGTCAATTTGGTATGAGTGTTGGTGTGTCTTTTTCATCGGATAAAGAAGATAAGTTGGTGAAAGTTTTAGTGAAAGCAGCCGATCAAGCCATGTATGTTGCGAAGGCTTTGGGTGGTAATCGGGTAGAAATCGACCCTTCATAAATTAAATATAACTCACGTCATAAAATCGAATCTGACGAGGAAGATGTCTCTGGGGGTGCGGCTTTAGCTGTTCAGATTGTCGCTTACTTATCTTCTTTCATATATTTAGCCAAATAAATACTCTGACCCATGATAAACACAAAGGTTGCGCCCAAAAGTCCAAACATCTTGAAGTTCACCCAAGTTGCGGTGTCAAAATTGAACGCAACATAGAGGTTGGCAATGCCCAAAGCGATAAAAAAGAGTGTCCATGCGATGTTCAAGCGCAACCAAATGGCAGCAGGCAAGACGATATGATCACCCATCATGCGTTGAAGTAAGTTTTTCTCACCAATAAATTGACTGCCAATAAAGGCGGCTGCAAACAACCAGTTGATAACGCTGGGTTTCCATTTGATAAAGGTTTCATCATGCAGCAAGAGTGTGAGTCCACCAAAAACACAGACTAAAACAAGGGTGATAAGATGCATGGTTTCAAATTTACGATGAACCAGCCAATGAATTGAGGTTTGTAATAATGATGCAATGATTAAAACAGCCGTGGCAACGTAAATATCATACAGTTTAAAGGCTGTGAAAAATAGGACGATGGGGAAAAAATCAATAAG
Organism: Mariprofundaceae bacterium; assembly: GCA_030950975.1. GTDB lineage: Bacteria > Pseudomonadota > Zetaproteobacteria > Mariprofundales > Mariprofundaceae. The sequence goes on from JAUZQL010000360.1 coordinate 1,066, forward strand.
TAATTTCATGCGGTGAATATTAGCGTACTTGGGCTTGCTGCACAGTTTTTCATTTGGGCTTTGATTTTATTTGACTGACGTGCTGCGTGTTCATGATTCTGGAAGTATGGCTTTAGCTGCACCCTTATGTGGTGATTCAGCTCAGCACAAGCCGCACTACCAAAGTATGAGGATATTCTCATGTTTGAATGACGATAACTGACAATTATTTTTACAACGACTGACAAAAATGGTCAGTTTTGATGGAAAAAAGGTGAAAATACTCCCAAATAAAGTTGGCATCGGGGTTGCATTAAGCTTTGCATCGCCGCTTAGGTGGTAAATAACTTTCTATATTTCTTTGGAGGAAATAATGAAAATCGATATGAAAAAAGCAAAAGGTTTTACTTTGATTGAATTGATGATCGTGGTTGCGATTATTGGTATTTTGGCTGCGATTGCGATTCCGCAGTTCTCTTCTTACCGCATCAAAGCATTTAATGGTTCAGCTCAAGCTGATTTGCGTAATATTATGACTTCGCAAGAAGCTGGTTATGCTGAAACTCAAAGCTATGTTAACATTACTGGTGTTGTGGGTAGCAATACGGCTTTAACTGCGTCCATTGCTAGCTTGCCTGGTGCAAAACTTTCTAAAGGTGTAACAGCTCAAAGCACTGCTGGTCAAACTACAGCCACATTGGCTACTGATTATTCTGTAGAAACCAAGCATTTCCAAGGTGACAAAAAATATACTGGTACAGCTTCAGGTGGTATTGTTCCTTCCACAGCCCTTCCTTCTAAAAATGTTGCTGGTCTTTAATAAGCACATAGCTTGATAAAAAAGGTCAGCCTTGTGCTGGCCTTTTTTTTATGTATAAAATGATCATTCTTCAGAGTATGATGATTTTATCTGACATATCTAATCGTAGTTATACTTGAATTACTAGAATGTTCATGTTTTTTCAAAGGTTCCCGATAAAAGGTTTCGGGAATGACGTTTATTTTTCAGAAAATTACGTACCATCAGTTACTTAAAAGGATGATCATACTATGAAAAATGAATCAGGATTTTCACTCATCGAACTACTTATAGTTATTGCTATTATTGGTGTCTTAGCTGGAATTGCTATTCCAACATATCAAGGCTTTAAACAATCTTCATATGAAAATACTGTTCGTCAAGATGTGGGTAATGCTGCGGCTGTCTGCGAAGCTTATTTTGTTGATCATCAACGTTATCCCGTATTTGGTCCATTTACAGGGCGTGTTGGTAGCGCTAATTTTACCCTTGCTCCTGGATTTATCATTAAAGTATCCGAAGG
>JAUZQL010000361.1 GCA_030950975.1 Mariprofundaceae bacterium
GCCTAAATTTTCAGCACGCGCAGCCAACCACATGTTTTCAATCGCACAGGATACCGAACACAATGCCATTTCTTCAGGCATGGTACGTCGTCCAAAAATCGTGCCATCATCGGGTGCAAGCACCACGGCAATCAGTTCGGCACAATCACGAATCCCCTCAATTTTTAAACGCATAAACTCGGCTTTTCGTTCATCCATGTTATCGGCAGTTTTATTTTTTTCTTCTTCCACCAAAGCGATCAATGCTTCTCGCAATTCAACTTTTTTGATGCGTACAAATCGCCACGGCTGCATATAACCCACCGATGGTGCGGCATGCGCTGCTTCTAAAATCCGTGATAACACCTCATCCGATACTTCACCACCCACAAAATGCCGCATATCACGGCGTGCATGAATCACTTGATAAATAATATCTCGTTCGTGTTGGGAAAAATTAATTTGTTCCATGAAATGCCAAGTCTTTGATAGGATTACCATGCTTAAAATGTTCTTCCACAATACGATCCAATTTTTGTTCATCCAAATCGTAGTACCACACACCTTCAGGGTGTACGACCATGATAGGACCTTGCTTGCACACACCCAAACAGCCTGCACGGTTGACCCGAACAGCATGTTCACCCTTATCCAAACCTGCTGCTGCAACTTTGGCTTTCAAGTTTTTCAATAAGGGCATGTTTTCACCACAACTTTTACCACAGCACATCAAGGCATGACGTTGATAGGGTTCAATGCTTGGTTTATCGCTCATGCCTTCACCGCTACTTCAGGACCTTGGTGATAAATTAAATCTTCTACAGGCTTTCCACCCACAAGATGCTGTTCAATAATACGATCAAGATTTTCACTCGTCACATTATAATACCACACACCATCGGGCTGAATGCACAACAAAGGACCGCCTTTGCATGTACCAAAACAGGTAGCACGGCTGCGCTTGACGCGTAAATCGCCCTTATTTAAACCTGCTGCTTTGAATTTTTCGCCTAAGGTGTCATAGAGTTCTTGCCCACCACCTTGGGTGCAACGTGGACCGACACACACCACCATATGTCTGCGATAATCCATCATTTTTGGTTTGATAACCTCACTCATGATAACTCCTGCCATGTCTTCTTAAATGCAGCCATCGCATCAGGGTGAAACGCATCACCCTCTTTCACCAACAACACACGAAACACCATATCCCCAGCTTCATTGACAAAATGCGCACCCATCGATGTTTCACTCCGTTTGGCAAGATAAGCATGATGAACGTTTGCCCAGTTGATATGCACATGAAAGGTATCCGTGACCACATTGAGCCAGTCACCTTTCATCTCACATTGATTACCCGTGAGTAAACATTCGCTGACTGCGCCTGCGGGTGAACGAATCACAGCCCGCAATTTACCCCATGTTGGTAAGCATTGAATGATGGTTTCCAAATGAGCATCAACACGCACTGCATCATAAGCACCCGCAGCTTCATCCTCGTTGACACCACTGACGGCTTCTAAAATATCACCAACGGGTGCATTAAAATGAGCCGCAATCTTTTCCCAAGGTTGATGATTGCCTGCTTCTAACCAGCGGCGAACACAGCCATGCCAACCATCTAGTCCCATTGAAAGTGAACGACCTGCTTTTTCGCCGTCTTTGGCATCACCACTTAAATCATCATATTTATTGGCATAACCACGTGGTGTAATCAGTAAACCTTCTTTCACATAAGAGGATGAGTTGCCAATAATCACCGTGGTCAACATGCCTATTTCTTTATCCGCCATCTCATCCAGTGTGGTCATTTGTATATCTTGGCGGCGGCGATACGCTGATTTGACAATGGCGACAGGTGTTTTCGGATGACGGTGCATCAATAAAATACGTTGGGCTTCAACAATTTGCTGCGTACGTCGTCCAGATTTCGGATTGTATAAAGCAATGACAAAATCGGCGACACCCACTGCATCAATACGCTTGCGAATGGTTGGCCAAGGGGTGAGTAAATCCGAAAGAGAAATCGAGCAAAAATCATGCGTTAATGGCGCACCCACCAAAGAAGCACAGGCATTAAGTGCCGTTGCTCCTGTCACCACTTCTACTTTGATATCAGAATCAGGTGTCCAACCGTGTTGAAATAAGACTTCATAAGTGGGGCCAGCCATGCCATAAACACCCACATCACCCGATGAAATCAATGCCACAACCTTGCCTTGTTTGGCTGATTCATAGGCTTCGACACAACGGTCAATTTCTTCAGTCATGCCTTTGCGAATGATTTCTTTGCCTTCAAGCAAATCCTGAACGAGTTTGATATAGGTGGTATAACCAATCACCACATCGGCTTCTTCAATCGCCGCACGGGCGCGAAAAGTCATTTGATCTTTGCCACCCGGCCCAAAACCGACAAGAAGGATTTTCCCTGCTTTTTCGCCAGCGCATTGCGTATCTTCTGTTGAACGTGTTTTATTCATATGATTCCTTTACCAAACAAATGGACACGGTGGCATTTTTTCCATCGAATCCTTTGTATTTATATTTTTCAACAATCAAATCATGTTGATTGCCGCCCGCTCTTAAAATTGCCGCAGCTTCACCCACCGAGGGTGTACCCACATATTTCAACACCACATCTGATGGGTTGGGCACATCAACACATGCCAATTCGCTTGCCGCGTACCATGTACAATTCCAGCCAAATTGTTTACACACAGATAATAAGCCTATTTCATCCGATTTTTTATCAATGGATGCCGCAGCAAGGACATGGCTTAAACTTAAATCCACCGATGCCAAGGCATCTTGAATCGCCAGAAGTATGGTCTCCGCAGGTGTTCCTCGATCACAGCCTAAACCTAAAACGACTTTTATGGTTGTCTTATGCTGCGCCGCTGTGTTGCTACGATGTCGGTTCTTCAAGAACGAACACCATCGTTATGAAAATAATAAATCATGATGACTCCAAGCGTGGAATAATAACCTTGCCTATGGTGCAGCAAAAGCCTTCTTGTCAAATAAAATGATGAATCAAGGCTTTTAAAACTGCCAAATATACCCAACTTCTGCAAGCTTAATCCCCACTGAAAGATGAGAAACCCAATCAGGAACATCTTGCCCCATAAGACGGTAAGCATCCAAAGCGGCTGGCAGAAACACTGCCCAAGCAAGTTGTTCACGCGAGATATTCGATGTCTTGGATGCGGCATAAATATCACTGGTAGGCATATCTTTTAAACGAAGCAAATAAGCCGTTGAAATGGCTAGATGCATGGCAATCGCACCTTGATAATAGGCGGAAGAAAACATGCCATCATGTTTTTTCAACGCTGAAAATGATAATTCCGACAATAACCATTGTGCTTGAAAGCCTGCCGAAGAAACACGCATAGATGCTTTACGAGAAAAAGCGCTATTCGGATAAACAATGCTGCCTTGATTGAGTTGTGGCTTACCACCATAGCTCATACCAATCACAACATGCCCCAGTTCATGAAACAATAAGCCGCTTACAGCACCCTCCCAAAAATGGATGTCTTGCCAAGCTTGATGATGCTGATGATTCGTATGAGTGGCATCATGAAGACCTATTTCACTTGCCCATACAGGGGATGAAAAGACGAATAACAGAGTATAAAAAAGATAGGGCACAATTTTTTTCATAAACTTTCCTTTGATAGCTTCATGGTTTGTGATCATTTGATGACTAAATAATAGTTTACTTTTTTGTCATGTTCTCGTCATTTTAGATGCCAATAGTTCGCCCATCTCAAAGTTAAGGAGTGAACATGGCAGTTCAAAAGACAATCAAAGCATATCTTGAAGCGGTTGAAACAAAATTTGGTCATCAAGCTCGTGAAAATACAATTCTAACCCATCGAAATGGTGTCAGCTTTTATCTCAAGCGTGATGGTCAGGATCAAGCAACCTTAGTGGACATGGGCATGGTTCAATTGATGACCAAACAAATGGAAAAAACCGCTGCTTAAACAGCATGTGAATACATAGTCATTGATAAATACGGCGAGCCTTTTGATGGTTAAAAGGCTCGCTTAACTATCATGACCAAAAATATCACGCGTATAAACTTTATCTTTAACCGCCTCTAAAGAAACATCCATGCGGTTGCATAAAATTAAATCAGATTGTTGCAAAAAATCATCCAAATTATGAATCACTTTAGAATGAAAAAAGAGAGATTCTGTCAATGTTGGTTCGTAAATAATCACCTCAATTCCCTTACTCTTAATCCGTTTCATCACCCCTTGAATAGACGACGCTCGGAAATTATCTGAACCTGATTTCATGACCAAGCGATACACACCGACCACACGTGGTTTACGTTTGATAATTTCATCGGCAATAAAATCTTTACGCGTACTATTGGATTCAACAACCGCATGAATCAAGTTTTGTGGGACATCACGATAATTGGCAAGCAACTGTTTGCTATCTTTGGGCAGGCAATATCCGCCATAACCAAACGATGGATTATTGTAATAATTGCCAATACGTGGATCTAAGCCAACCCCTTCAATGATTTGTTTTGTATTCAATTCTTTACTACAGGCATAGGTATCCAACTCATTAAAATAAGCAACACGCATCGCCAAATACGTATTAGCAAACAATTTAATCGCTTCTGCTTCACTGCTATCGGTCAATAACATTGGAATATCCGTCTTTTTAGCGCCTTCCGCTAAAAGCTCGCCAAATATTTTTCCGTGTTGAGATCGATCACCCACTACAATTCGTGATGGGTATAAATTATCATGCAATGCTTTGCCTTCACGCAAAAATTCAGGTGAAAAAATAATGCGTTGGCAATCAAAACGTTGACGTGCGTGAGCTGTAAAACCCACAGGCACGGTCGATTTAATCACCATCCAAGCCGACGAACCTGATGCCAACACATCTTCAATCACAACATCGACTAAACTGGTATCAAAGTGATTTGCCTCAACATCATAATTGGTCGGGGTAGCGATAATAATCCAATCCGCATCGGCATATGCTTGTTGTTTATCCAGTGTCGCATGCAGTTGAATGGGTTCATCTTTCAGAAAATGTTCAATATCGACATCAATAATCGGGCATTTCTTTTGCTGAATTAAAGCAAGCTTTTCCGCTGAAACATCCAATAATGTAACATCATGATGTTGTGCCAATAATACCGCATTGGATAAACCAACATAACCTGCGCCAACAACTGTAATTCTCATCCTATCTCCTTGTATTATATAGCAACTGTTTTCACCGTTTGCCATATAAATCCTCAATAAAGTTAAATTTCAAATGGGTAGATTTTTTTACCCAATCCCAAGCTTCTAATGATGACTTTCTGGATAGAAGATAGTGAAGTAGTATGACAAACTATCGTTTTTCAGGGGCATCCAATACCTTTTGCAAGTCTATTTCAATCATTTGGGTGATGAGTAGAGGAATATCATTTACGGATTCAGTGAAAATAGTTAATTTATCATTGAAACAGAGATGCCCGATAAAAGAAGATGAGTATGGCGATAATTTCATACTTAAATAACTATATATAAAAATTAAAAAATATCTGTGGAAAGTGGCGAATAAGACATGAAAAAACGAGAACGTGGAACACGCAAAGGACATACAACAGGAGCCAATGCCGCTGCTGC
>JAUZQL010000362.1 GCA_030950975.1 Mariprofundaceae bacterium
TTTGCATAATTATGATGCCGTGGCTGATTTTGTCCGTTTAATTACCGATCCACAAGGCATGGCACTGTCTCCTCGCCGTGTAACCTTATCTACCGCTGGACTTGTGCCTGCCATCTATCGTTTGATTGACGATGCTTTGCCTTGTTCTTTAGCGGTCTCACTGAATGCCACCACCGATGCTGTTCGCAGCAGTATCATGCCGATCAATAAAAAATATCCTTTGGCAGACTTATTGGAAGCCATGCGTTGTTATGTCCAACAGCATGGACGCAAACGCATCTTGATTGAATATGTGTTATTGGGTGGTGTGAATGATCATTTAGATGATGCCAAACGCTTGGTAAAGTTGCTTGATGGCTTAGCTACTACCATCAACTTGCTACCCTTCAATGCCTTTGAAGGAAGCCAATTTCAACGCCCTGAACGCTCCCATGTTGAAGCATTTCGAGCTGAATTATCCAAGTCTGGCTTTGTAGCAGTGGTCAGGGAATCACGAGGGCGTGATATTTCAGCCGCTTGTGGACAACTCAAAACCGAAGTGGCGGCACGCCGTCGTCACGCAGTCAAAGCATGAAAAAAATAAATCCATCCAACTGTCAACGTATCGCCATCATGCCACCGAATTGGTTGGGTGATGTAGCGATGGCACAACCTGCTCTTTATGCCTGCGCTCAAGCCAATCCGAATGCAGAAATCCGTATGTATGGTCGCCCGTGGCTGAAGGATTTATTACCTTTTTTACATTTAGGCGAACACGCCAGTTATCATGAGGTGTTTGATGAACCAGCCGATATGGTGATGGTGTTTCCCAATAGTTTTCGTTCAGCATGGCAAGCTTTTCGTTCTCGAACACCGATTCGCGTGGGCTTTCAAAAAGAAGCGCGCGGTTTTTTATTAAGTCATGCGTACAAACCGCATGTTGATGTAATGACCCAACATCATCGTGGTTATTTTTTGGATTTGGTGGAACAAGCAGGCATACCTGTCATTCAACGTGAGGTTGAACTGATTGCTCATGATAAAGATATTCAAGCAGGCATCAACTTGATGGAACAGCATGATTTAGATGCGGAACGTGTGATTTGTATCGCACCGGGGGCGCATTTTGGTGGTGCAAAACGCTACCCCAGCGAATCGTATGCGGCTGTCATTCAATGGTTGG
>JAUZQL010000363.1 GCA_030950975.1 Mariprofundaceae bacterium
TCAACAATGCGAGCAATAAACCAATGATGAAAGCGAACAATGCCCCCCAAATAAGCGCCCAAGGTCTGCGACTTTCTTGCTTTGCTGATTTGTTATCATCCGACAAAGCATGTTCTTCAGCATGGGGTTGATGATTATCCATTTTTTCCATCCAAAATATTTTTTATCACATGCACAGGGGTTTTGGTGTCCCCTGTTTTTTTAAGCTTCAATTGAGCAGCATTATAATCCAAAATCCCCATTAATTTTCTTAATGCATCTTTTTTTACTTTTGGAAGCATATCTGAAGCTTGCCAAATATTGCCTTTCAAGCCTTTGATCAAACTGCCAGCTTGTGAATAAGCACCTGATTTAGCTAGTTTACGAAGTTGTCGTGCTTCATCCAACGCTTTCTCTAATAATATTTGAGCATCTTTAGGCAGATTTCCAGCTTTCTTTTTTGTTGTAACATTCGTTTGACTTTGTTGTTGAGCTTGCAATTGTTGTCGATGCTTTATTTTCTTGACGGCTATCTTCTTTGCCAACTGCTGCTCTTGTAATACTAGATGCTGTAATTGTGCCGATTGAAATTTACTTTGCTGTACCAACCATACAATCATGACAAACATGCTGACAGCAAACACGCATGCACTCACTAACAATATATTCCTATATTGTAATGTCATACCTTGTTGGTGATTATCTTTCATTATTCTTTCGTTGCCGATGTCAAGAGAGGTCCCCGTGCTTTATAAGCCATTGTTTCGAGAACAATACCATTTGTATTGGCAGTAATTGCGTGATTAATCTTACCTGTTGCTTCATACCGACCCGAATACCAGCCTCTTTTTTCATCATAGAGTTGACGTAAGGAATGTTTAAGCTTGTCTGAATAAGGTGAATCAAAAAGTTCTGCCCAACCCATTGCAGCTTTGGTCGATAATGTACGAAATTTCGAAGCATCTTTATGATCGGGATCAAAAGCTGCCCAAGCTTCCATGTCATTTAAGACACTGTTGTACACAAACCATGGAGCTTGATCAATATTATCTTCTGATACAGCTGTTAAAATTCCAGTTGCATCAAAACGATTAATTTGTGCTTGCAATACGGATTGAGCCAAAGGTAAGGTAATCGCATTATAACCAAATTCAATGCCTTCTAAAATATAAGGTTCTGATAGTACAGCATTATGCGTTTCCTTATGAAAACGAGGTAAACGTTCATCATAAGCAATCGCTTGACCTTCCACTAAAACAACTTTGACACCCACATCATAACGCGCAGCCTGTGTTACATCCAAGCCTAAAAAAGTCAGCGATTTGGCAGCATATTGCTCATAACCAAAGCGACCTTCTTGATGACGCTGCAATTGATGTGAGCTATTGAATGAACCTGTCATCAATTCGCCATCTTTCACCATATTAGAAAATTTCCAACGATTGATAACCTTTTTAGCTTTGGCTGCCAGTTCAGGATGTCCCCACACAATAATTTGAAGCGGGACACCAAAACGTGCAATATCCAAAGCAGACCAACCAATACCACCATCAACAGGCTTATTGTTGTAGTCAGTCATCATCAAAGTCTCAGTATTATAAGCTTTATTGGGAAGTTTATCCTCGACCAAAGGAATGGTTGCCAAGTGATCCAATAAACGCCCAACACGCTCGTTTAATTCATCCTCTTGAATAATACCTAATTCACGAGCCGATAATGCACCCATCAAATACGAGCCCAAATCCCACAGGGTGGTTGATGGATAGCCATCGACTGAGTTCACCATACCTGTTTCATTGTGATAATTGTTTTGAAAATAATGCCACGCCACCACAGCCCAATGTTTTTCTTCATCGCTAAGTGCAACAGGAACTGCGACGACTTGTGGAAAATTATCATCCACTCGCAATACATCTGAAAAATTATCAATCCATGCTTGAATGGGACGTGGCATATGTAATTCAGCCTGCCAAGCAATCGTAACAGCTAAACACAAGCCGATGATAAATGCTAAATGATGACGTGCATGTAAATATCCTTGAGACCATGCCATACTATCCTTCCCCCTCACCACGTAACATCGCTGCGCGCACAATAATAGAGAGCGCTAAACAGTTGTTAAATGTCCAAAATAAATTGACCAAATAAGCAGGAACATGTTGCTCAATCCCTAAAAAAACTTGCCAGCCCATATACGCTGCCCCCAGTATAGATGCTGCAATAATGATCAATTGTGGCCAAACCAACCCTATATTGTTGCCTGCTAATCCTGTTTTGGGTGTCACATGAAATTTAATGGGTTGGCGGCACAATACTTCCCACATGGCAGTTAAATTTTGCCAAAAGAATGCCAAATAATATTGCTCACCTCGAAGGCTTGGAACCTCCCAAGTGGCTGCCATAACAGCCAAGCGATTGACAATTAAAAAAGGTAATAAGTGCATATAAAAAGTACCATCATAGGCAGCAATCGGTGCAATGCCTGTAAAAAAGAAAATAATCGGTGCCATTAAAAAAGGAATAATCCATAGCGGTGCAAGGTAGGAATACATGGTTGCCCCATACATCCATTTTTGCCAAAAACTCAAACCTTTCTTTCGCAAAGGATTATCACTGCGTGCAATATCTAATGTACCTCCAGCATATTTAAAGCGTTGAATACTCCAACTCAGCAACTCCTGAGGCGATAACATTTTACTCAATATTTCAGGGTGATACACCGATTTCCATGTTTTTTCTTCATCCGCATGTAAATAGATGCCTGTATAGATGTCTTCCGATACATGAAATAAATAGGGCATGACTTCAGTACGTCGTGCAATTTCTAATGA
>JAUZQL010000364.1 GCA_030950975.1 Mariprofundaceae bacterium
CAATGAAGAAATATGGAATAAGATATTGGCTGACGCAGGTTCGGTTCAAGATATCAGATGATGCCAGCGTAAAACAAGGGCATTGGGTGTGGCATGGGAAAAAAGAAGCGGATGTTTGGCAAATACGTTTGTATCTCAAGCATGCTCCTTTGCATGGATTAGCACACAAAATACCACAGCTCTTTGGTCAAACATGGCACCAAGGTTTTGCCACAGGCAATGTGGATATCATCAATGATGTGATGACGGCTGATGAATTGACTTTGGAAGATGTATCTTTTCAAGGGAAAGATGCAGCTTATCTTGGTTTGAATGAGCTCCAATTATCCCATATTCAATGGGATACCTATGCGCAAATATTCAAAGCAAAAAGCATGGATATTCAGGATGGTGTTTGGCATTTTGATGGCTTAGATTTGAATGCTCAACAGCATCAAGCATCCACTTGGAAAGTCATCATTCCCAATATTTCTTGGCAAGGTATGACATGGCAAGATATGCAACATCATGTGATGTTATTTGATGTTTATGGTACTGCGTCATGGCAAGAAGATCATGGTAGTTTATCGGCGCATCAAACCGAAGAACAAGGCTTATGGAACATTGCTCTCAAGCAAGCAGCAGGTGAACGCTTGGCACTTGAGATAGAGGGTAAAAAAGTACCATTGCGTTTGTTACGGAGCTTGTTTCCTGAAGCATTACAAACGCAGGGTTATTTTAATGGTAAGGCTGGCTTTCATTTGCAAGGTCATCTTGCTCAGTCTGCATACTTACTCAATGGGAACATCACGATTGAAGATTTCTCTTGGCAACATAGTGATGGAACATGGCAAGCGGCATCCATGAACTTACACGATGCAGAGTTATCATCCGACCATCCTTTTCAAGTCGCTACGATGACTATTCAGGATTGGAAGGGTTTGATTCCGATGCAACCTTGGCTGCAAAACAGTACAGCAGAAGCCAAGCCTGTATTGACTACACCTTTTCGCTTGGGTGATTGGCAGATTGGGAAACTTGAGCTCACGCAAGGTCATTTAAGTATCGGACAAGCAGATAATGTTTGGTTCACATCAGAATCTATGACTTTTTCTCCGATTCAACCAGCGCACCCGATTCATGTGGATATTCAAGGTCATATCGGAGAAGGGATTTTTCAATGGCAAGGTCAATGGTCGCCTTGGTTACCTCAACCGTGGTTTGATGCAAGCATTCATCTAAAAAATGCCTTACCCTTTGTTGCCAAAGATTGGTTACACCTTTCAGGATTGCCAAGT
>JAUZQL010000365.1 GCA_030950975.1 Mariprofundaceae bacterium
GGGCGATTCAAGTCGCTGAGCGCATTCGTCATGCAGTCATTCAACTTCATATACCGCATCAAGATTCTGTGACATCTGAATATGTTACCGTATCCATTGGTTTGGTGACCACATGCCCGATGTTGAAACATCGAGCACGTGATATGATTCGGACAGTTGAATGCGCTGCATTTGATGCCAAACAGCAAGGGCGAAACTGCTTGGTATGCAAAAGCTTATGAGTTTAGAAACCTGAATACATCCGTTGCAAGACGTGTTGAACCCACTCTTTTCTCAATGATTTTGCCACGCTTTCCCGTTGTGCCTCAATCGCGATGGCATCACCTGTAGCAAAGACATCCCCTTGCACCGTCATCATGGATGATTCCCAACGCTGCTTTGTTTGATATAACACACGCATCTTGCCTGAAATCGTTAGGCGATACTGATTGGCAACACCAGAGCTATCAAAGGATGTAGCAAGCATGTTTTCTTGTGCATGTTCAATATAAACATGCAGCACACGCTCTTCGGAATGCTTATTTTCTTTCATCAGCGGCAAGCTCATCCGTTGTTCCAAAGCTTTTTCAACCACTGTCAGCAAAGCAATATCATGGCTATTGAGCATTTGAACTTGCAAAGCCACTGCATCTTTAGGTACGACATCCGATGTACCACCCTGCCCCACCAAGTGGTAACCACATGCGCTTATCATGAGTGCGCATGCACTTCCAATCAGCCAACGCATCATGCGGGACGTACCACAATGTTTAACAAGCGACCTTTCACCAAGATGACCTTCACAATCTGCATGCCTTCCAACCATTTGGATACAGCTGCATCCGCTTTTGCCAAGATTAAAGCCTCATCTTGGCTCACGCCTGTAGGTACAAGGATTTCGCCTCGTTTTTTACCTTGAACTTGAACCACCAAGGCTACTTCATCTTGTATCAACGCAGAGGCATCGACTTGGGGCCAAGATTCGCATACGGATAGGGTGGAAAATCCCAAACGTTCGCCGCATTCACAGGCAAAATGGGGAACAAGTGGACTGAGCATTTTTACCAAATCCGTCAGCCCTTCATGCATGGCTGCTTTACCAGTTTTGCCTTTTCTGATGTCCGTCATATTATTGCCAAGGCAGTTTTG
>JAUZQL010000366.1 GCA_030950975.1 Mariprofundaceae bacterium
TCATACACCATTTTTTAATGGTTACCGTCCTCAGTTTTACTTTCGTACGACTGATGTAACAGGCAGTGTAAGCTTGCCAGAAGGCACTGAAATGGTGATGCCTGGTGATAACATCTCGATAGATGTTGAATTGATTACCCCGATTGCAATGGATAAAGAATTACGTTTTGCCATTCGTGAAGGTGGTCGTACGGTCGGCGCTGGCGTCGTTACCGAAATTAGCGAGTAATTTAAAAGTATAATGGCATGAGCGGCGGCAGTTTACTGCTGCCGCTTTGTTGTCGCTGGAGTATAGCATGCGTGATCTATTGTCATTGGTTTGTGAAGATTGTAAGCGTCGTAATTACACAACCGATAAAAATAAACGTACCATGAGTGAAAAACTTGCATTGAAAAAATATTGCAATTCATGCCGTAAGCATACTTTGCATAAAGAAGGTAAGGTTTAATCCTTAACACCTAGGCGAGTAGCTCAATTGGTAGAGTACCGGTCTCCAAAACCGGGTGCTGTGGGTTCGAGTCCCTCCTCGCCTGCCAGTTCTTAGAATCAATATGTGCATTCATATGTGCAAAAATAATTTAATAACCCCTAGTATAATCGGAATCTGTGGATGTAGGGTTGAGAAACAAGAGGTTGAACGATGGGCATAGGCGGAGTATCGAAGTTTTTTGGTGAAGTTCGTGCCGAAGCGCGAAAGGTTATTTGGCCTGAGCGTAAAGAAACCATGCAAGCGACCTTGATGGTTGTTGTGATGGTATTGTTTTTATCCTTGTTCTTGTGGATTGTCGATTCTGGTTTTAGTGCCCTAGTAAAGTTGGTGATCTAGATGTCAAAACGATGGTATGTGGTTCAAGTTTATTCTGGATTTGAAGATAAAGTTCAAATGATGCTTGCAGAGAATGCTGAGCGTGCGGGTCTTGGTGATAAGTTTGGTGAAATTTTAGTGCCAAGAGAAGAAGTCGTTGAGCTTCGTAATGGTCAAAAAGTATCTTCGCAGCGAAAATTTTTCCCTGGTTATATCATGGTTGAAATGGAATTAAACGATGATACTTGGCATGTGGTGAAAGATACCCGTCAAGTCAGCGGCTTTTTGGGGTCAGGTAATAAGCCTCGCCCAGTACCTCAATCACAAGTGGAACAATTGCGCAGGCAAATTGAAGAAGGTGTGGAACGTCCAAAACCGAAGGTTCTTTTTGAAGTTGGTGAGGCTGTGCGCGTGATTGATGGACCTTTTGCATCTTTTAATGGTGTGGTTGAAGAAGCGGACGAAGAAACTGCAAAACTTAAAGTGAGCGTTTCGATTTTTGGACGACCAACGCCTGTTGAACTTGATTATGTTCAGGTTGAGAAAGGTTGATGTTTTTTGTTTGAAGTAATCTCACATGAGTGAGATTGGACCACATATAGTGGTAGCAATTATTGCGATGAAAGGTGGAAAGCAGGATGCTTGAAACTGGATGGAGAAGTTAAATGGCTAAGAAGATTGAGAAGTTTGTAAAGTTGCAAGTAGCAGCTGGCGCAGCGAACCCTGCCCCACCAGTCGGCCCCGCATTGGGTCAAGCTGGTTTGAATATTATGGAATTTTGTAAAGCGTTTAATGCGCGCACGCAGGATGTGGAAAAAGGCATGCCTTTACCTGTCGTGATTACAGTTTTTGCAGATAAGACATTTGAATTTGCCATCAAAACACCGCCTGCATCTATTTTATTGAAAAAAGCAGCGAATATTCAAAAAGGTTCAGCCGAACCTAATAAAACCAAAGTTGGTACTGTAACATCTGCTCAATTGCGTGAAATTGCAGAAGCGAAAATGGTTGATTTGAATTGTTATGATGTGGAAGCAGGCGCAAAAATCATTGCTGGCACAGCCCGTTCTATGGGCTTGGTTGTCGAAGGCTAAGGGAGACAATCATGGCGAAAATTTCTAAACGTATGAAAGCATCACGGGATGTTGTACCCACAGGTGATTTGGATTTAAGTGCAGCTATTGCTGCTGTTGCAGCACAACCCAAAGCAAAATTTGATGAATCTGTTGATGTAGCTGTTAAGTTGGGTATTGACCCACGTCATGCCGATCAAATGGTACGTGGTAGTATTTCTCTACCGAACGGAACGGGTAAAACAGTTCGTGTTGCGGTGTTTGCACGTGCTGCAAAAGCTGAAGAAGCAACTGCGGCTGGCGCAGATATTGTGGGCTCGGATGATTTGTTTGAAAAAATTCAAGAAGGTTTTCTTGATTTTGATCGTGTAGTCGCAACCCCTGATATGATGGGTCTTGTTGGACGTTTAGGTCGTGTGTTGGGTCCTCGTGGTTTAATGCCAAATCCTAAATTGGGTACAGTAACCATGGATGTGACCAAAGCCGTTGGTGCGATTAAAGCGGGTCAAATTGAAGTGCGTGCAGATAAAGCTGGTGTGATTCATGCACCCGTTGGTCGCCGTTCCTTTGATGATGCAGCATTGCTTGAAAATATTGAATATTTATTTTCAGAATTGAATCGTATGAAACCTGCATCATCCAAAGGTCGTTACATGCAAAATGTTGCGATTTCATCAACCATGGGCGCAGGTGTTCGTGTGGATGTTACAACACTATAAACACAAGAGCATGGTGAAATAAACCAGGCTCTTTCTTATTTGATGGCAATAGCGTGTTTGATGCTTATTGCGATTAAAAAAACGATCCGTCCATGACTGTCGGAGCTGATAATATGAGTATTAAAGGCTTAATCAGGAAACTATCCTGCATAGATGGAGTGCAAGTTCTCTTGCGCGGGTCGAATTTGTAAGGGGGTAGAAGTGAATAAACAAGAAAAACAAAGTATTGTTGAAGAACTTCACGCTGCCTGGTCTGAATCTACTGCAGGTGTTGTTGCACAATACCGTGGCTTGACAGTGACTGAAATGGGTGAGCTTCGTGCAAACCTACATCAGTCAGGTGTTTCTTTGCAGGTTGTAAAGAATACATTAGCGCGTCGAGCATCAGAAGGTACAGGCTTTAAGGCGGCTGAAGAATTATTCACCGGACCTGTTGCAATTGCTTATGGTACAGACCCAGTGGGTATGGCTAAAGCAATCGCTGACTTTGCTAAAGAACATAAAGCTCTAGAAATTAGAGGTGGTGTTCTGGATGGTAAAGTCGTGGATGCAGCAGGAATTAAAGCACTCGCAAACTTACCGTCTCGCGACGTATTGCTAGCCAAGATGTTGGGCAGCATGCAATCGCCAATCAGCGGTTTTGTTCGTACTTTGAACGAAATTCCGGGTTCATTTGTGCGTGTTCTGGCGGCAGTGCGCGATCAGAAAGACGCAGCATAAATACAAAACGATAGGTTTAATAACCGCAAGAGGAGTTCATTTAAAATGGCTATTTCTAAAGAAGAATTGATCGAAGCAATTGAAACCATGACAGTGTTGGAATTGTCTGAATTGGTAACAGCGTTGGAAGACAAATTTGGCGTATCTGCTTCAGCACCTGTAGCTGTTGCAGCTGTTGCCGGTGGTGCTGCTGAAGCAGCTGAAGAAGAACAAACTGAATTTGCAGTGATTTTGACTGCTGCTGGCGATAAGAAAATTCAAGCCATTAAAGCAGTTCGTGAAGCAACAGGTCTTGGCTTAAAAGAAGCGAAAGCAGTGGTTGATGGTGCTCCAGCACCAGTGAAAGAAGGTGTTTCTAAAGACGAAGCTGAAGAATTGAAAGCTAAGTTAGAAGCAGCAGGCGCATCTGTAGAGTTGAAGTAAACTGCGTCATTGCGCATTTTTGATTCGTAATAAAAGGCTGATTTCCAGTAGAGATACTGGGAATTGGCCTTTTCGCGTCTAAGTATATTGAGCTTTTTTCAGCTCAAATCCTTTCGTAATGTCGGGGTTGGGGCAGAAGTGAATATATCTGTTTTTGAGAGTATATATGTGAGATGAGTTTATTCTCAAAAACACGATCATAGTTTGAATCTCTTTCAAGTTTAATTTTATTCGAGGTCTGTATGGG
>JAUZQL010000367.1 GCA_030950975.1 Mariprofundaceae bacterium
ACAACATCAGAGGCAATCAAAAAACCACCATTGGCTTCATATCCCATGATGGATGTTTCGCCTTGTTGCATGGCTTGATTCATCGCTTCAATCACATCAGGAGAACCAATGCGTGTGCGTACCACAGGCTGAAAAAACGCTGATTTCTCCACTGCAGTATTGCTGCTAATAGGTGTAACAATCGATTCTGCTTGCAAATAGTGCGCACATAAAATACCCGCAATATCACCGCGTAACCACTCACCTTGCGCATTGGAAATCAAGGGTCGATCACCATCACCATCCGCAGAAATAAGCGCATCCAAGGTGTATTCCTTGCACCATTCTCGTGCTAATGTCACATCTTCAGGACGTATGGCTTCGGTATCGACAGGAATAAAATAATCGGAGTGCCCCAAACAAAGTGCCGAACCTCCCAGCCCTTCTACCACATCTTTCATAATATCCCGAAGCACCGTGGAATGTTGGTAAACACCAATGTGTAAACCCTTGAGACAATCCTTGGGGAAAAAATCAAGGTATCGTTGGATGTATAGTTGACGTGCTAAAGGCTCGATTTCAGGCAGTATTGGCTGCCAATGCTCATCATCTTGTTCAAATAATGATTGGGATATTTGAATATTTTGACTGCACAACGCCTGTTCATCGTGTTTGAGAATTTCACCTTTTGGTTTATAAAATTTAATGCCATTGCGATCATCAGGAATATGACTTCCTGTCACCATGATACTGGCAATACCTTGTTGCATGGCAAAATAAGCGACCGCAGGCGTGGGGATAAACCCTGTGTTGATGACGTGGCAACCAGCATCTTGGATGGCATGTGCTACAGCATTCATGATACGTGGTGAGCTAGAACGATAATCACCTGCAATCGCAACAGCATCACCTTGTTGAATCCATGCTTCATCCAATAAATAGTGTAAAAAAGCCAAGGTATACGCATAACAAACATGGTTACGCATATCAGAAGCAAGCCCTCTCGCACCACTGGTACCAAATTTGACACCACTTGTTTGCATGAGTTCAGCGATATTGAGATTGATGGTGTTTTTTTGCATGGGATACTCTCTTTTTGTGCATGGTTGATGATGGAGCTGGTAAAATTTCCTGAATGTATTGAGGGCTTAATGTTTCATATTGACCAACATCAAGACCTTCCAAGCTTATATCACCGATAGCATAACGAATCAGGCGAAGGGTAGGAAAACCAACGGCTGCTGTCATGCGGCGAACTTGTCGATT
>JAUZQL010000037.1 GCA_030950975.1 Mariprofundaceae bacterium
ATGGGCAGGGCCAGTTTCTTCTTTGTACTCTATTTTGATGTCGTGAAAAGTGTTTTGGGATAGCTCCACATTTGATCTTTTTTCACCCTCTTAGATTCATTGTTGCAAGAGGACCTTTCATTGCCTTTAAATCATAACTCTACGAGGAGGCTACGTTGGTGAGGATTGTTATTGATAGATATAATGGTGTTTTAAAACGATTATGTGTGCTATGAATAACTTATCTTTACATCAAATGATATCCGAACTTATGGAATCTAGTCTAACGCAGTCAAGGAACCACCGTGATTGTGATGCGATTACCGACCTTGAATTTCTCGTTCAAGGAATATCCAGAGTGATCAGCTCGTGTACAATTGGCAGAGAATTCCTTCAAACTTTGAGAGAGGTTGAAGGCAAGTATATTCATAGAGCAACTTACTTCGGGGCTCTTCATTCAAATAGAAGAAGGAATATGGTTTCAGAAGTGGAGACCGTGTTAAGACGATTGCTATTAATACGAACAACAATAGAAAAAGAAATTGACCATTTGGGAAAGTTTGAAGAATTAAACGGGTTCGACATCTGGGCATTTGATGGTCATTTTCAGAAGCATTCATGTCATGCAGAAAGAAAAGAGAATGGCGATTATGCACCCGTAGGTGGAATATATGCCTTGGATTTGCGTTCTGGGATGGTGCAAAGAGTCGTAACTACCGACTATGATACAAGCAAAGTTAATGAACTAAGAGCTTTTAAAGAAACCTTTTCGACCAAGACTGCCAAAGGCATGAAAAGAACAATCATTGTTGGTGACAAAGCATATGTCGATACAGTACAGACCTCGATCATTTCATCGAAAAAAGCCCTCTTTTTTTGGACACTCACTGCGGAGCCCCCACTTCCACGCTAAGATAGCGCCCACCAGGAATCATTGTATTCGTGGAATTTAATTTTCTGCATAGATATTCTTGGGCAGCACGTCGGCTAGGTTGCTGGAGAGGTTCAAGTCTCACAACGACTTGGTCGCTAGTGACTTTGATCCAACCGTGACAATTGGTGATAGCATAAAAAAGATCGACAACTTCATTGTCGTGCTTATAGGCTTCCTTTAGCCAAGCTACCATCATCTTTCTCACATTCCAAACAGACGTCGTAACAAAATCAAACATGTTCTTTCCTTCGTTATCAATTTTCTGGAAAGATCTGTAGTTTTCAAGTTCACTGAAATCAACTCTTTCCGGGAGACCTTTCTGGCCATCTTGTAGAGTCTTTAATTCTGCCTCATTTTTAACAATTGATGCTTTACATTTATCGCGATGGCTATTTTGCCTTAGAGTACCATTGGAATTAAGCGTTTCAGGAATTTTGGAAAGTGTTTTGTAAAGCTTGGCAAGTTCATTTTTTTTCTTCGCAACCTTTTCTTTGACTTCTTTCAATACAGGATTCGCCACATCTTGCTTTGTGCTGTCGCTAGCAGAAAATCCAGGATGATAATGAAATGGATGAGGACCTTTGATGTGCTTGAAAGTATTTTCAGATGCTCCCCAACGACTCAAAATACCTTTTGCACATTCTGTGCAATCAATATCGCGATCGCCTGTCCAGGCCAGCGCACAAGTTTTTCGTTTACTCGTCACATTCCAGACAACAATTTCTCGAACATCGAAAGTGATTTTTTCTTTATTATCGTCCTCAAATGACAGCCCTTTTTTTCGCTCAAAAACTTGGTATTTTTTACCATTAAATTCAAATTTGTGAGTATAAAGATTGTCATCAAGAGTATTCAACTCTTTTGCATCAACATTCTTTTTCCATGTGCAAAAAGGAATGTTTTCAGATATCAATTGGTGAAAGAATTTAGCGCCACTTCCTTCGCGATCAAAGATCATCATTGGAAGAGATGGCAACTCCTTACCCCATTTCTTTTTTAGTTCAATGATACGAGAGCGAAGATCACCCTTTCCTTCTTCTATCTCAAAATCGACAATTCGCCCTTCGTTATCACAAGTCACTGCATTTGTTTGTCCTGGCATTGGCATCCTTCGCTGGGTACTATACGAATAGTGAACTTTTTTATTTCCGGAATATGGCAACAGATGTCCGTCTGTTGCCCAAATCCAGAAGCTCACAAGTCCTGATTTTATCTGATATAAGAAGTAGGCTTTTATCATAACACTAGACTTTTTCATTTCAGCAGCGAGATAAAACATTTCCCAGACTTTTGCCTTTCCTGGAATCTTACGGATCCCCAGAATCAGCCCAGCTTCACCCAAACGAATGTTTTTCAAGGCTTCAATTGAACGAACGTTCTTAGCAACCATGAGTAGAAATATTGGGAAAATGGCAAAATATTTACCGTAAGCGCTTTGGATCAATTTAAGCCAATTCCATTGTGAAAAAAGAGCGATGAGATAGATGAATACCCCCGCATATCGGGTAGCTTTCCAATCGTGTGTTTCTGAAAATATTTGATTGTCAGTCTCAATTTCATCAGAATAATTATCTTCGAAAAACTGATCAATGGGGATAATTTTCGCCTGCTCCTTTTCTTTCCTAGCCTTTCTGATCTCTCGGAGCTTTACATTCGTATTTCCTTTCGGTAACGCCTCACGATTAGCGCTTCTTTGCGCCGTAAATTTTTTAATTCCACCCTTTCCTTTGTAGCTGTTTGCTAATCCCTCCAACCCAAAAGCAAGCTTCGTTTTCTCATAGTTGTGAAGCGTTTGTCTAGAAATTCCAAAAGCTTCGCACAACCATGCTTTTGTAGCTCCCATTTCCGATATTTCAGTGAGAGCGAGTTTCAATTCCAGCTTGTCTTTTAGATTGATAACGCGTATTTGGGCTTGCCTTTTGAAAAAGATTGCCGTTTTCTCATCATCATTTTTAAGGACAAAGAGATTATTTCCTAGGGCTACCTTCCGATCGTCTTGACCAGGGATGGCAAAAAGCTCAAGTTGCTGACTCATGACAGTATTTTAATGAAGAACTACATTATTCAACAATTATTTACTTAATATTTGTATCTTATTTAAAATAAACTAGATATTTTATCTATGTCTATTTAAAATAGTGGGAAAATGTATTTTTTAACGTCCACTTTTACGCTAAATCCTTCTAGCCCTTGACTTTAGGGGGATCTAGCGAAAGGGTGTGAAGCTCACGACCGAGGTCTGTATTTTGAAGTTCAGTGTATTTTCTAATTAAAATAACACCAAAACAAAAAGCTAAAAAAGCTGGGGCAAGAAATTCCGAACTATTCTCGTAGCTTAATAAACCATGTGCGATTAAGCCATTATAAAGAGAAATAAGGTACATTGCACCAAAACCAAGAGTTAAAATCTTTTTATTGATAGACCCTTTTTTAGAATCTAAAAACAAAAAT
>JAUZQL010000038.1 GCA_030950975.1 Mariprofundaceae bacterium
ATCAAGCAACACACCATCAAGAAGGCTTGCTTCAGGTATCAGCATGTCTTTAACTTTTGCAAGCTTCATGATTTCATAAAAAACAATCGCAGCAGGAAGAATCACATCAGCACGATCTGGGCGAAGATTAAGATCATGCATGCGTTCTTCTAAACTCAATCCCTCTAAATGAATAATCAGGTTTTTCAATTCCTTATCAGTAATAAATGTTGATGACTTCCCATCAAAATATTGATGAATAAGACTACCTAATGCACCCGCATTACCGCCCGTTGCAATACATAAGGATGCTTTCTTGCTGCCAATTTGTTCTTTTAACTTATTGCGTACGCCATCCATATATTCAGATAACAAGGTATTAAAATTGGATGATTTTCCTAAAATCTCAAGCAAGCGAACCGTTCCAAGCTTGAAACTTTGGGCAGAAATAACTTCACCATTATCACATAAAGTCACTTCAACACTACCACCACCCATATCCACCAAAAGTACAAATTGATGGTGTAAATTAACCCGTCTAGCAATGGAATAATGTACCAACCTTGCTTCTTCTTCACCTGATATAAGCTCTAAAGATATATCTGTTTCTTGATGGATACGTTGAATAAGTTGCTCGCCATTAAGGGCATCACGCATCGCACTAGTAGCAACGGCACGGTATGTATCAATATGATATTGCTTGATAATGCGTTGAAATTGCTGGAATGCTTGCACTGCATCATGCATGGTCTGTGGAGAAATAGTGCCTGATGTAAACGCATCATGACCCAGTCGAACGGGTTCTCGATAACGTTGAATCAATTGTGCTACACCATCTTTATCATAAGCTGCAATACCCAAGCGCATCGCATTGGATCCAACATCAATGGCTGCAACAAGACCGTTTTGTTCTAAGCGCTCATCATGCGTAAAAAAATTGGTAAGTTCCATGTGCATATCGTGCCATATTGATGTTGATGATGCCATCATCACATGTAGAATCGTTATCTATCCCTTTTTAACTGATTAGTTTATTGTTGCGATTTACATAATCATGAATAATCGATGAGATGAGGGTTGAGTATATGAATATTTATAGTTTTACAGGGCGTTTAGGGCGAGATAGTGAAACACGTTTTACACCAGCTGGCATGGCGATTTGCTCATTCACCACTGCCGTTGATTTTGGCTTTGGTGATAAGAAAGGCACGAACTGGATTAGATGTTCTTTGTTTGGAAAGCGTGCGGAAGGTCAGTTGCCGAAATACTTGGTGAAAGGCACACAGGTTGCCATTAGCGGCGAACTTCGCGTTCGTGAATACGATGACAAAGATGGTGTCAAACGTACATCCGTTGAAGTCAATGTAGATAAATTAGATTTGATTGGTGGCCGCAGTGATGGACAACAAGGTGGTGGTGCTTATGCACCTGCTGCTAGTGCAGCACCTCAAAGCAACGGCGGCTTTCCA
>JAUZQL010000039.1 GCA_030950975.1 Mariprofundaceae bacterium
CGTAAACGCCGTAGCGTGAGTGATGTCACCAGTGATTGACAGTTAAGAAACAGAAAAGAATAATTAAGCCATGAATCTATGGTTTATTTTGCTGATAAGTTTGGGTTTGGTGGCGTGTGCTACCAAACCTCCCATTCAAGAAATGGCTGCTGCCCGCTCATCGGTTCAAATGGCTCATCAATTAACGAAGCCATCCGATGCTTCTCTACCTATGTTGAAAAGTGCTGAAACAGCTCTGAAAGAAGCCGTAGAAGCTCTTCAAAAGAAACGCTATCAACATGCTCGGATTCAGGCTCTAAAAGCCAAGCATGATGCACAACGTGCCGTAAGAATGTTACAAAAAACACACACATCCATGTAGCGATTATTTTCATCTATCACTACAAATACATATTCTAAAGAGGTTTTAATCATGTCATTTGATCATATTACACTTCCCGAATCGGGCGAAAAAATAACCATGGGTGATGATGGTGTTCTCAATGTTCCCAATCAACCGATTGTGACTTTCATTGAAGGTGATGGCATTGGTCCTGATATTTGGGCTGCAACACGCAAAATGTTGGATGCCGCTGTAGAAAAAGCGTATGCAGGTGAGCGAAAACTAGCTTGGATGGAAGTGTTTGCTGGTGAAAAAGCATGGAATCTTTATGGACAAAGCGATGATGCTTGGTTGCCTGATGAAACCTTGTCGGTATTCAATGAATACCTGATTGGTTTGAAAGGTCCGTTGACAACACCGATTGGTGAAGGTTTTACATCGCTCAATGTCGCATTGCGTCAAAAACTAGATTTGTACACCTGCCTACGTCCTGTAAAATATTTTGATGGTGTGCCTTCACCCGTGAAACGCCCTCAAGATGTGGATATGGCTATTTTTCGTGAAAATACTGAAGATATTTATGCAGGTATTGAATGGCCTTCTGGTTCAGATGAGGTTAAGAAAGTCATTGATTTTCTACAAAATGAAATGGGTGTAAGCAAGATTCGCTTCCCTGAATCATCAGCTATTGGCATTAAGCCTGTTTCCAGTGAAGGCACAAAACGCTTGGTTCGTGCTGCCATTCAATATGCCATTAAAAACGAACTAAAATTCGTTACATTGGTGCATAAAGGCAACATCATGAAGTATACGGAAGGTGGTTTCCGCAACTGGGGATATGAAGTCGCCAAAGAAGAATTTGGTGCTGTCGAAATCGGTGATGGTCCTTGGTGTGAATTGCCCAATGGCATTATTATCAAAGATTGTATTGCGGATATTGCCTTGCAACAAGTGTTAACCCGTGCGACAGAATTTGATGTGATTGCGACTTTGAATTTGAATGGTGATTACATCTCTGATGCTTTGGCTGCACAAGTTGGTGGCATTGGTATTGCACCGGGTGCGAATATCAACTATTTGACAGGTCATGCGATTTTTGAAGCAACGCACGGCACAGCCCCTAAATATACAGGAAAAAATATGGTCAACCCATCATCCATGACACTGTCAGGTGGCATGATGTTGCGTTATATGGGCTGGGATGAAGCTGCTGATCTGATTGAAAAAGGTATTACAGGTGCCATTACTGCAAAAACAGTGACCTATGATTTTGAACGTTTGATGGATGGTGCAGTAAAACTATCAACATCTGAATTTGGCGATGCGGTGATTGAACATATGGATGATGCTGCCATTTCCGATGAAGAAACAGATCAATTTGATGATTTAGCAGATAAATTCCAAGAAGAGTTTGAAGCAGGTGCTGATAAAACATCTGAATTTGCACACTCAGCTTTGGAAATGGCACGTGAGAAATTAACCGCTGCGGGTCGTTTTACAGAAGAACAAGGGCAAAAGCTGAAAGTCTTTATGGAAAATGATTTTTCTCGTATTGCCACAAGCATGAAAGATGATGCCAAAGAAAAGTTAAACCCAGCACGTTTGGGAAATGGTGCCTTATCTTCACTTTCTTCATTGTTACAAGCTGCAGGGTCTGCCATTTCAGGCATGGCAGAAAAAACAGAAGAATCATTGGTTTGTCGTTCAGGTGATATTACCAGTGCAGGTCGTTTAACTTGTAAATCTTGTGGACACACCTTGGAATTTAAAAAGACAGGACGCATTCCTCCTTGCCCTGAATGCCATACCACTGAATTTACCAAAGGCTATTAAAGCCCCTCTATAGAATATTGCTGTTTATAACGATTTCTGTTGGTCGCGTAACTAACTGATATATTTTAAGTTACT
>JAUZQL010000004.1 GCA_030950975.1 Mariprofundaceae bacterium
CCTTGATCCAAAATGATGCCAGCACCCATGGTTAAATGCCCAACTTCTGATCCACCCATATCTTTTTGAGTAGGCAAACCCACATACGCACCATGTGTCATCAGTTCTGTATGCGCATAATCACGCCACAAACGATCAAATACAGGTGTATTAGCTCGTGCTACAGCATCTTCACGACCACCTGTGCCCAAACCCCAACCGTCCATCACAATCAATAAGCTTGGTTTACCTTTTACAAAATGTTTATGCATCTCATCTCTCCTATCAACGAAAAAAGCCCAGTCAATGACTGGGCTTTTAAAAAATTCAACATCTTGCTGAACTACTTGCGTGAAGCATCCGCTGCATTTGAAAGTAGTATTGGAGCAACTACA
Organism: Mariprofundaceae bacterium; assembly: GCA_030950975.1. Classification (GTDB taxonomy): domain Bacteria; phylum Pseudomonadota; class Zetaproteobacteria; order Mariprofundales; family Mariprofundaceae. Next base: position 375 of record JAUZQL010000004.1, read on the forward strand.
CCCAACACAAAAAATAAAATTAACGGATAAATTAACGCTGTTAATTGCTGTTCCATAACCCAAGCCTCCCATGAAAGTGTGTTAAAACTTCGGGCATGATAGCTAGCTACCACAAAGCTTGCAAATACTCGTTCATCGATATGGTGCACCCATCACACCTTGTGCCATTTACAAACCCGCTATAATTTTCCAAGCATCATGCTTATGTTGTAAAAATACTTGCTCTTGATTTGTTATATTACGCCAATCGCCATCCGCATACACTTTTAACTTATAGCTTTGCTCGCATTCCGCATGACCATCAGCAAGGATACGTATCTTACGATGATGCGTTTCCATTTGGATTTTATTAAACGATTGAAATAAGTGATTCATTTCAGATACAACATCTTTTTTTGTTCGCCCCCGCGACATATAATCATCTGCAATCAATTGGGCATAAAGTTGAATGTTTTTATCTTGCATGGCTTGGCTTCGCTGTTCCATGACATGTTGAACGGCATCTTTGGGGCTAGGGGTACAAGCAAGCAATACACTGATGCAGAGAATATATACACTAAAGCGAAGCAGCTTTCTTACTCCAAACACTTTGTGGATAATTATGCTTTAGGACAGCGATGATTTCTTGGGCGTTTTGTTTTAACTTCAAGTGCATGTAAGAAGCCGATAAATAATACAATGCTTCTTCAATCACAGGACTCGTTTGATATTTATTCATCACCACTTTAAAACGATTTGCGGATGCGACATAGCGTTCATGATCATAATAAAATTTTCCAACATAAAGTTCATGTTTTGCCTTTTTATTATACATTTTTTGTAAATATTGGCGTGATTCTGATGCGTATTTTGAATCAGGGTATTTTTTCAATAATTGGTGAAGTGCATCAATGGCATGCTGTGTGGCTGTTTGATCGCGCTCTGATGCACCTGACTCATGAATGTAACTTTGCGCTAAAATATAGTGTACATAGGCAAGATTGGGATGACGAGGATGTTGTTTTAAAAAACGAATCGCCAAGGTTTCACTTAAAATATATTCTTCATCTTTGTATGCCGCATACATCCGTAACATACTGGCTTTGCTTGCATATTCACTGTATGCGTGTTTGCCTGAAAACTTCTCCAGAAATATCGTAGCACGAGCATAATTATTGCTATCAATCAGCCCTTGAGCATATTGATAATCCTCTTTGGCTGAATTGGATGCTGAATCATGTGTCTTAGCACATGCGGATAACAAACTCATAATCATGATACATAAAGAAAAATATTTCATGCGCGGCATCATAAACATTCATGAGACGCTGTCCAAGAAGTTGACAATCTATTTGCTATCATATATTTAACTTATATCATTTCGAAAAGATATTTTATTTATAATCATTTAAATTCAGAGGTGTTCGATGATGCGTATGATTCAGTTAACTTTTTTATGTTTTATAAGCATGCTTTTTTCTTCGGCAGCATGGGCATCCGATGTGGCACAAGGCAAACATATTTTCCAAA
>JAUZQL010000040.1 GCA_030950975.1 Mariprofundaceae bacterium
ATGACATCGCTTGCACTCAACCTTGCTATCAAATTGATACGTCGTGAATCGCCAACCCCTGAAGATGCAGGCTGCCAAAACTACATCAAAACGCTGCTTGCACCCTTAGGTTTTGTGCGTACATCCGTCGATAAAAACGGCATTACCAATAGTATTTATACACGCATCGGTGAGTTGAAAGGGACATTAGCCTTTGCAGGTCATACCGATGTCGTACCAACAGGCCCTCTTGATGCTTGGACACATCCGCCTTTTGAAGCGGTGGTCAAAGATGATATTTTGCATTGTCGTGGTGCGCAAGATATGAAAGGCGGCATTGCTTGTTGGTTGGCAGCCATTGCTGAACTTTGTGCAGCGCAAACCCCTTTACCGACCTTGCAATTGCTCATCACTTCGGATGAAGAAGGTGAATCCATTGATGGCACTGTGCGCATGGTGGAATACATGCAAGCCAACCATAGCCTGCCTGATGCAGTGATTGTGGGCGAACCTTCTTGTTCTCAACGTGTGGGTGATACTATTCGTCGAGGTCGCCGTGGTGTGGTGCAAATTCGTATCATCTTTCATGGCAAACAAGGTCATTCTGCTTACCCACAAGATGCCGACAACGCGATTCATCGGGCAAGTCCCGCACTATCTCGTATTGCCGCTATTGATTGGGGCGAAGCGGTGGATGGTTTCCCAGCCACATCGTGTCAAATTACCAATTTCAATGCGGGCACAGGTGCAAGCAATGTGATTCCAGGATCTGCTGAAGCCTTTTTGGATATTCGTTACAACCCAAACAATTCATTTGAAGAAATTTGCCAACGTATTCAACACAGCTGCGAAGGTGTTGAAGCCAGTTTTCATGAGGAACATGTTGCCACCGCCTTTTCTACAGCCGATGGCATCTTTTTGGATACAGTATGCGCATCGATTGAACGTGTAACTGGCATCAAAACCTTACGTGATACAGGTGGTGGCACATCAGATGGTCGTTTTTTAGCAGCGGCAGGTGTCGCGGTTGCTGAACTCGGTTTGACCAATTCAACCATTCATCAAGTCAATGAGTGTGTTGCCATTCATGAACTGGATACACTCACCGCTATTTATAGCGATATTATCGAAAACTTTGAGGTTTAAACCATGTCTTTAAGCAAAAACTTAACCCAATTGGGGAATAAACCCACGGCTTGTGCTTCCAAAACCTTGGAAGTATTCCCTAATCCAAACCCTGAACGTGATTACCATATCAAAATTGATTCACCTGAATTTACCTGCCTTTGCCCCAAAACGGGGCAACCCGATTTTGCCGACATTAAAATTGACTATATTCCTGATGAGTTTTGCGTGGAATTGAAATCATTGAAACTTTATTACTGGAGTTTTCGTGATGAAGGGCATTTTCATGAACAAGTGACCAATATGATGGCATCGGATTTAATTGCGGCCATGAATCCACGTTATTTGAAAGTAACGGCCATTTTTAATGTGCGTGGTGGTGTTTATACCACGGTGGAAGTCGAGCATCGTCAATCATGTTGATTCCATTCACTAAAATGCAAGCGCAAGGCAATGATTTTATTGTCTTGAATGCTTTAGAACATGATTTACCTGAATTAAGCCAAGATTTTATACGCACCATCACCGAACGCCGTTATGGCATTGGTTGTGATCAATTGTTGGCATTACTTCCTTCCAAGGAAGCCGATGCTGCCATGCGAATTTTCAACAACGATGGTTCAGAAGCTGCCAACTGTGGCAATGGCTTGCGTTGCGTGGCTCATTTATTGATGGCGGAATTGGATGTTCAAGAAGTAACGATTGCTTTGGCTGATCGTGTGGTATCCGCAAGTCATGGAAAACACGGCGTGCGTGTGGAGATGGGTGAAGCAGTGCTTGAGCATAAAAGCGAGGCTTGTGTGCAAATCGATATGGGCAATCCACATAGTGTTTTTTTTGAAGCCACGGAAGATTTTCCCTCCAATAGAAATATTGAAATGATTACAGGGCAGGTCGCTGATCATGTTTATATCGACATCATTGAACGTGGCTCAGGGCGAACATTGGCATGTGGTACAGGTGCATGTGCTACGGCTGCGGCTATTTGGTCAGTAGAAAAACATCATCGCCCGCAAACCATTGAAATGCCCGGTGGGAAGGTCATTGTTTCAGGTGATATGAATCAACTGATTCTTGAAGGAAGCGTGTCGATTACCTTTACAGGGCATTATTACTGGGAAATTCACTAAACCCATGAAAGTTATTGTTATTGGTGGTGGGATTATTGGTTGTTTAACCGCATGTTTCTTAAAACAGCGTGGTGCTGATGTTGTTGTATTAGAACGTGGTAAAACAGGGCAAGAAGCCTCATGGGCAGGTGCTGGTATTTTATGCCCCATCCACCCTTGGTTGTATCCCGATGCGTTCAGCCATTTAATGGATGCTAGTCTTGCTTTATACCCTGATTTACAAGCAACTTTGATGGAAGAAACAGGCATTGATCCAGAATGGCTTCAATCAGGCTTAATGATTCCACTGTTTGATGATGATGTGATTCACCATCGTGATGACGCATTGGCATGGTCAAAAAAGTTCGACTGGCATGTCGATATCTTGGATGCCCAAGCAGCCAAACAACAAGAACCTTGTCTCAATTCAGCGCATCTTGATGGTGCATTATTGTGGAAAGATGTTGCACAAATTCGCAATCCACGATTGTTGCAAGCGGTGCGTGTTTGGATGAAAAAACTGGCTATTGAAATCCATGAACACGATGAAGTTTCCAGCCTTATTGAATCATCCACAGGTAAAGTGTGTGGTGTAAAAAACAGTCAAGGCATGGCTTATTATGGTGATGCCGTGTTATTGGCAGGCGGAAGCTGGACTGGCGAACTGGCAAAAAACATGGGCTTTTCATTGCCTGTTCAACCTGTCAAAGGGCAAATGTTGTTATTGAAAGGTCAGCCCAATCTCGTTCGCCATATTATCAAACATGATGATGCTTATTTTGTACCTCGAAAAGATGGTCGTATTTTGGTGGGTGCAAGCATGGAGTTTGTCGGTTTTGAACGTGGCAATACAGCTAACATCATGCAACATTTAAAAGACTCCATTCAAAAATTAACCCCTTCTTTAGCAGGTTTGGACATTGAACATCAATGGATGGGTTTTCGCCCTGGTACACCCGATGGTTTACCTTTTTTAGGTGCAATCACCGAAAAAGAAGGGCTTTGGGTTGCTTCAGGTCATTATCGCAATGGGGTTGGTCTAGCACCGATTACAGCACAAGTGATGAGCCAATATATGTTAGGTGAAACACCTGATGTTGATTTAACCGCCTTTGATGCCCAGCGCAGCATGCCTGAACATTCAGCGATTGGCTTTCCAGACATATAGTATTTCTAGCCTCATAGGCTGTCCCATCGTAAACGGAAAGTTGGCAAGCTTCTAGCTTAAATAGAGTCGTTCAAGTCATGAAATGACCGACTTGGGTTGAGGAAATCTATGAAAAAAAATCGTAGCTTAAAAAATATGGTCTTGGTTGAACGTGCCTTTCGCATGCGTCAAATATGGCGAGTCTTATTATTAACCTTGTTAAGTGTGCTTATTTCAACGGTGGCGCTGGCATTCTTTTACGCTC
>JAUZQL010000041.1 GCA_030950975.1 Mariprofundaceae bacterium
ATGAGGTGGAACACGCTCACGTAGGGATAATTCTTGTTCTAACATATCAACATTCTACGCCTTTGTGTTTGGAGGGTTTTAAGGGTTTCGGAAATAAATAATTATTCCAGTTATGCGAAGGATAAGAGTTCGGATTCAAGGCACAGTATTTGGCGCATAGCATGGCTATGTGACTGATGCTGCAACGCAGAAGGCGAACTTTTAGACCAACAGAATGGGGTGATTATTTGTTTCCGCGACCCTAAGTATTCAGTTTCAATGAACTGAATCAATTATAGGCTTTCAGCTTCAACCTTGATGGACATATCTGCTGTCACATCTGGGTGCAAACGAACACGAAAAGCATGCTCACCAATGGCTTTGATTTGTTCATCCAACAAAATAAAGCGACGCTGAACATCATAACCTTCATCCGCTAAAAGTTTTGCCAAATCCGTGCTAGAGACAGAACCATAAAGGTTTTTGCCATCTGATGTTGCACGGATGATAGACAACTCAAGCTCAGCCAATTTGTTAGCAACCGCTTGAGCTTTGCTCAATTCATCTTGATGTTTTGCTTCTAAAACAGAGCGACGACGTTCAAATACCTTACGATTACTGTTATTCGCAATAATTGCTTTTCCATGAGGCAATAAGAAGTTGCGACCATAACCTGGTTTTACACCTACTTCATCGCCTACATTTCCTAGACCGTCAACACGTTCCAATAAAATCAACTGCATCATTTTCCTCCAAGTGTCGGGTTTATATTCCGACGGTAATCATACCAAATATCAAGTAGTCCAAGCACGATGAAGGGAATCACCATCATGGACCATATAAATAACAATACATACATCATGGCTATCGCCATCGGCATATCGCGCGCTTTCAACCATACATGTACAACACTGACACCTTGCACTGCCATCGCACCTGCCAACACCAAACCCAAATTCACAGCAATATATTGTAAGCCTGCGATATCGAAGTTTGCAAACAGTAAACATCCCAACAACAGGTAAGCAACAGGCTTGCCTAAGTTAAGGCTTAACATGTCATCTTGAATGCCTGTATAAAAGCCATACTTGCAAGCAAAATTTCGTGCAGCAAGGATGCCAGCCCACCACGCAGACCATAAGCCAAATGCCAATAAGCCTGGTAGTGACCAACTTAACAAATGGCGTATTTCCGCTAATCCTTCAGCGGGCAAAGCGCCTGCATCTGTTGGCATGGCGGAAAACATGGGTGCTAGCAATGCATCAACCTGTGCATGTAAGTTTAAATCATGACTCGATCCAGACATGCTTAAACCCAACATCACCGCTAAACTCAAAGCAAACAACAAGCGTGTCGCACACAATTTCAAACCTTGCTCACGCATCAATGCACTGGCAGCCCAAATCGGCAACAAGGCATATAATCCTCCGACTACAATACCCAACAGTAAACTGCTGTTTATCACACTCACCAAGCCCATGATAATCGCTGATACTTGCAAGCTATAACGCAAACCGCCGCCCATAAAAATCAAGGCAAATAGCGCAGGGGTTAGAGCATTCAAAAATATAGCAACGAAACTCATCACGACAGCCAGTAATGGAATGCTCATAAACCAGTTAGGTAACCAAATGACACTGCTTAACATTGCCAAAAGCAAGGCTGAACAGGGTACATGCTTGCTTAAAAAAAACGTTACAAAAGCAGGTAGTGTAAGCGGAGCATCACGCATTAAACAAATGCCAATTCAACCATAGCCTAATCAATCAACCGTGATGCAAAGGTGTAAACGACATTAATGCCAAAACACGTGCACGTTTAATGGCAGTGGTTAAAGCACGTTGATGTTTTGCACACGTACCTGTCACGCGTGATGGTAAAATCTTATAACGTTCAGTGACAAATTGACCCAACAATACGGGATCTTTATGATCAATATGCATGGTTTTATCAGCACAAAATTTGCAAAATTTACGACGACGCTGAAAACGTCCGCGTGCGCCAGCAGGTTTGCGTGCAGGGCGACGATCGCCAGTTGCGGCAGGACGTGCGGGACGACGATCATTTGATGTAGGCGCTGCTTTTACTTCTGGTGTGCTTGCTGCAGGTGCTGCTTTTACTTCTGGTGTTTTTACTTCTTCACTCATGTATTCTCTCCTGAGAGTTAATCTGTTTGGGGGATGACAGCATCCACCCATATTTCAACTTGCCCCCAACGTTGTTCGCCATCTCGACTGTAATAACGTCGTCGTAAGGTACCTTCAATGAAAATTTCGTGGTTTTCCAAACGAACAAGCATATCAGCCATGTTTCCAACGGCACGCAAAGGCATGGGTTGTTCATCCATGATTTGTGCTCGTTGTGGACCTAAATGCGGACGTTCAATCCATAATGAGGCAACCACCGCTAAGGTTCCATCGGGGGTCCAACGTTGGTGAATATCACTTAGCCGACCTAAGAGTCGAACCAAGTGCTGGTCTTTAGGCTGCAGTAGTTTCTTCTGTTGAAGCAGTTGTTTCTGCTTCTTCTTTTGTCGCTACTTTTGCGTCAGTTTTAGCTGTATCTGATTTTTCAGTTGCTGTTGCTTCAGTTGCATCTGTAGATTCAGTCGCTGTTTCTTCAGTGCTTTCAGCGGCTACTGTTTTGCGACGTGCCAAAGGAGATGGTGCATCAGATAGTTCAGTTAAACGTGTGGTTAAGAAACGCAAAATACGTTCTTCCAAGCGAATTGCTGATTCAAGGGCTTGCACAGCTTGAGGTTCGCCATCAGTGACCAATAAGATGTAATGACCACGTTTACGTTTTTGAATGCTGTAAGCTAATGGGCGTGCGCCCCAATATTCGCGTTTAACAATGCGACCTGAAGCTTTTTCAACACGTTCAACCAACTCATCGGTTAATTGTTCAGTGTTTTCTTGTGATACGTCAGGATTCACAATAAAGATAGTTTCGTAATACAAAGCGCCCTCTCGGTGTACCTTTAAGTACGCTCTGGCTGTTGCGCATCCAGAGCAAGGTATGTTATTTCTTTGTCAGACTGCTGCAAAGAGCGCAGCACCATAGATAGAAGCTTTTGCCTTGTCAAAAGACACAGTTTTTTGTGATAGATGTGGAATAGGTGTTAGGAAACGAAGCCTTGCCGTTGGGGCAGATAAAAGAGTCTTTGGAAAAAGAGGTCATGAGCTTTTTTAAATTCGTTTCAATGTGTGTGATATTCATCTTATTTGTCGTTTCTCCGCCATTCGCGTCGTTGATTCACAACATCACCAATCACCACAATGGCAGGTGAAGCCCCGACCAAACGACCCTCAACCACATCGGATAAAGTGCCATAATCATGCTTTTCATGCGGTAGACTGACTGCATGCAAGATGGCAACAGCGGTATCTTTTTTCATACCCGCATCCAACAAGTTTTTAGCGATTCTCGGCAGATTTCTTGTACCCATATAAATCACCAACACAGGAAAAGCCGCCACCAGTGCTTGCCAATCGAGTCTCGATTTATCTTCTGCTTCATGACCTGTTAAAAATGCCAGCGACGCATTCACCGTACGATCCGTAACGGGAATACCTGCCATAGCAGGGGCTGCAATACCTGAGGTAATCCCTGGAATCACACGAAATTTGATATTTTCAGCACTCAACGCACGAATTTCTTCGCCACCACGCCCAAACACAAACGGATCACCACCTTTCAGACGCACCACACGTTTTTTCTCTTTGCCCAAGCGCACCAAAGTATCACAAATATCCTGCTGACTCGCCGAAGCTTTGCCACCACGTTTACCTGCAAAAATAAGCTCTGCCGTTGGGCAAGCCATCGCCATAATCGCATCGGATACCAAAGCATCGTAAACAATCACATCGCAATCAGCAATCAATTGCGCGGCTGCCAAGGTCAATAAACTTGCAGCACCCGGACCTGCACCGACAAGCGCTACTTCACCCTGTTCTAAGGGGGCATTTAAGTTCATTTATTCACTCCATCAATCGTTATTTTGTTTCGTATTGCAACTAAGATTTAATTTTTTCCAAGTCTTTCAACGATTGCCCTATTGATGTTTTCCACTCCATCAAACCATTCGCTGATTGACCCTTCACAATGGCTGCCGCAGCCGATGCACTACTAAAAACGTAATCTTTTCCAAACACAAGTGATTCATCCTGATGGGATAAAACCCCTGTCTCCATCAAGCTATGCCACAACTTGATATAATTATGCTTTTTAAAAGCTGGGGAGATTTCTTTAGCGACTTTAGAGCCTGAAAAAACGACAAAGCCATCCGAAACTGGCATACCGACTGCATCCGCACCTCGCGTCGATTGAATGTAGAATTTGGCTTCTTTTTCAGAATATGATTTCATCTGTGGCACAGTCTCAAAACTACGATGACCTAAAATATTGGTAAGCATTTTTGCATTAAACATAAATTCTTCCAACTCAGCTCTATCGGCTTCTGATACCCTTGACTGTGTCGGTATCGAACGATTTAGAACATCGTAGCGCCCTGATAGGCAAGCAAGATCATAAAACTTACGCTCCATATATTTCACCTTAGCTTTATTGAGATTCTCATCTTTTGAGAAAAACACGATGGCTTCATGCCAAAAATCTTTGCCCGTCAAATGCTGTTTTAATCGGTCTAAAAGATTCTCTGCTTCACCTATGTATATCTTACTTTTTTCTTCAGGCGTATCTCCTTTGCCAATTAAAAAGTAGATTCCTGTTGATGTTAAATCTTCTCTATCCTTACTTTCTGAAATCAACGTTCGAGGAATTTTGTAAGCTTTACCGGACCAATTCGATAGCTCACACGCGCAGCGTCCATCGGCTAAACCATCGATAAGAAATAAATGAATCGATTTTGGAAACATACTTCCTCCCACTCATTTAACTGATGTTACGCATACCATGAGCTTTTAATTGGATTTCGGGGGTGAACATTGATCTGTATTCATTACTCTGGGAGTGCGGCTTTAGCCGCACCGAATGAAGGATTAGGGCGTGGCTAAAGCCACACTTCCAAAGCATAGCAAATTTAGAATCTAAGGACTGTGGATGATGCATCTCTTTCATCCAAAGTGCGTAACATCAGTCACTTAACATTCAAGATCCAGCATCACCTGCTTTAAAAGATAGTTTATGCTTTTTCTTGCGCTTCTGCCAAAGCCAACATCGCATGAATGGCCGAGACCACCAAGGTTGAGCCGCCTTTGCGTCCACGGGTAATGACCCAAGGCACATCATTTAATTCCGCCACCGCATCTTTGGATTCTTTGGCGGAAACAAATCCCACAGGCATACCAACGATAAGTGCGGGTTTTGCGCCTTCATGTTGAATCAAGCGAATCACTTCCAACAAGGCTGTCGGTGCATTTCCCACACCCACAATTGCACCTTCCAACAAACCTTGTTGATGGGCTTTCCGCATGGCTTGAACGGCGCGTGTTGTCCCTTCCGACTTGGCTTTTTCAATCACATCAGCATCGGAAATAAATTGATGGGTTTGCACGCCAAAGTGAGACAAACGCGGTTTTGATAAACCCACGCAAATCATTTCAACATCAGCGACAACGGCCGCACCTGCGGCAATCGCTTCCAGCCCTGCTTGCATTGCATCGGGATGAAATTCGGTCAAACCATTAAATTCAAAATCCGCTGTCGCATGAATCATACGGCGCACCAACGGCCATTGTTCTTCGGTATAACTGCCGCGATCGCCTGCCTCGGCATCTACGGTGGCAAACGATGAATGTTCAATGGTTTGACCAGCTTTGGTTAATTGTTCTGTAACACTATTTTGACGCATATGATTGACCTCAATGGTGGTGGTGATGTCCGAAACCATGTTCTTCGGAGAAATCACGGTATTTACAGCCATCGCATTCAAGCATTTGCGGTTCATCCAAACCTTTGCCTTGCGCTTTAGCCACACGTTCATCCACCAAATCATAAATCGCATTGTCAAACCCAATATAATGACCCAAACCAAAACTGGTTGTGGGATATTGCTGGCTTAAACGTTCCACTTGACGCGCAATGCGTTCAATCAGAACACCTGTATAAAGGTAATAAGGTAAAATAATCACTTGCTTCATACCACATGCCACTTGCCGTTGCACTACGGTCTCAACTTTGGGGAATGTGATGCCTGTAAACGCCAAATCAACCATCTCATGGTGTGTTTCTTCAAATAGCCAACGTGCCATTTTGGCGATGTCGCCATTGGCAACTTTGTCCGATGAACCACGCGCCAATAAAACTACGCCTGTATTTTTGGCATCGGGTGCATCCAAGGCAAGCATGGCTTTCGAGAGTTCAGATTTGAGTGCGTTTAATACTTTTGTGCCTGCGCCCAAATGTTTTGCCATGATAAACGTGACATCAGGATGACGTTTGCGTGCATCGGCAATGTGATGTGGAATTTCCATTTTGACATGCCCTGCCGCACCTAAAATCAAAGGCACAATAATCACACGTTTTGAATTTTTGGCGGCCAAATCCATGCCCACATCTAAAGTGATGTCGGAAAATTCAATAAAACACACCTCAATGCGATCATCGGGGCGACGTTTGCGCCATTCCTTGGCAAAGGCTTCGATTTCATCGTTGCCGCTTTGTTGACGTGAGCCATGACCCACCAGTAGGATGGTATCATTCATATTTGTTTGCATATATATATCCCTCTGCGTCTCCGCACCTTTACGGTCAAGCGTTTATTTCTCAGCCTTACGAAAGCGATGGGTAAAATCAGCATCATAAAGCTTGGATTTTTTTAATGTTTTCCAATGTCTCGCACCCAAGGTTGGGCTGACCACAATCATGGCTTGAGAAGCAATTTTTTCAGCCCTGCACTTTTCACGGATATTAGCAATCGTGCCACGTACAATTTTTTCTTCATCCGGCCATGAGGCTTTTTGCACCACCAACATCGCATCATCATCATGCCAACCTGCGGCCAATAATTCGTCACGGACTTTATGCAACAAAGTAATGGATAAAAATAAACACAAGGTGGTTTTGTGTTGCGCCAACTCACGCAAGGATTCGCCATCAGGCATGGGTGTTCGACCTTCCACACGGGTGAGAATCACCGTTTGCGTCACTTCGGGAAGCGTCATGCTTTCGGAGGCTGCTGCCATCGATGCAAATGCCGATGAAACCCCTGGAACCACCGACGATTCAATGCCTGCCGCATCCAAGGGCTGCAACATTTCAATCAGCGCACCATACAAACTAGGATCACCTGTTTGCAAACGAATGACTGTTTCATGCTTTCCTGCTTTTTCAATCAGCCAACCCGTAATTTCATCTAAGGTCATGCCTTTGGAATCAGCAATATCACAATCTTCGGAAGCCCAAAGTGTGCATGCTTTGGAGACCAAGGAACCTGCATAAAGAATCGCACCCGCTTCACGCAAAAGACGTTGCCC
>JAUZQL010000042.1 GCA_030950975.1 Mariprofundaceae bacterium
GAATCTTGTTTTGTTGCCAAAACTTTAGCAGACATGTTTGATGCGGATAAAATCAATGTGGCGAGCTTGGGAAATATCGTGCCTCAATTACATATCCATCATATTGTGCGTTATCACCATGATGTTAGTTGGCCAGCACCTGTTTGGGGTGCAAAGCCTGCCAAACCCTATGAGCCGAAAGCTTTAGATAAGCGTTGCCAAGCCATACAAAAGGCGTTGAAGCTTACTTAGGGTCACGGAAACAAATCATCATTCCATGTTAATCGACACTATCTTTCATCGGTCGCCAAAATTGAATCATGGCCTCATTTAGTGTGATATCAGGCATATTTTCATGCCAATGACGTACCCAATCCATATCTCGCTGCATGTTTAATAAACGAAAACCTGCATCACCACTTTGCTGTGTGCCAATCGCATCACCAGAACCACGCATTGTTAAATCCATTTCTGCCAATTCTAAACCATCATGATGTTCCACCATCAGCTTTAAGCGTTGCAAAGCCGTGTTTGAAGCATGTTCACTTGGAACCAACATGCAATATCCCTGTTCATGGGAACGCCCGACCCGACCCCGCAACTGATGGAGTTGTGCCAAGCCGTAACAATCCGCATCTTCAATGACAATCAAACGTGCTTCAGGGACATTAACGCCCACTTCCACCACCGTAGTAGATACAAGAAAACGACATGAACCATCTGTAAAAGCATTGAGAATCTGTTGTTTTTCTTTGCTTTTCATGCGCCCATGTAAACCCTGAAGCCCGACATCTTCAAAGTGTGGGCGCAAACTTTCAACACGAGCATCGACAGACATCGTGATTTGTTCCTCATCTTGATCAATGCGAGGAACAATCCAATAAATTCGCCCATCTTGATTCAATAAACGGTGAATACCTTTGCATAATTCGGGAAATTTTTGCACAGATAACACCCGTGTTTCCACTTTTTTTCGACCTTTCGGCATACCCTTCATGACCGTTAAATCCATATCACCATACACTGCCAATGCCAAGCTTCTTGGAATCGGTGTGGCTGTCATGGCTAATAAATGAACGGCTGCTTGGTCGGTTTGTGCTTTTTCAGTCAATGCCCAACGTTGTTTGACACCAAAGCGATGTTGCTCATCGACAATCGCCAAACCTAATTTTTTATAGACAACATCCTCTGAAATTAAGGCATGTGTACCCACCAAAGCCTGCACATCCCCATCAAGCAATCCTTTGAGGATTTTTTTACGCTGTCCAGCTCGGGTACTTCCCGTGAGTAAGGCTATTTGAACACCCAAAGGCTCTAATAATTCGGATAAACTTTGCTGATGTTGCTGTGCCAATACTTCTGTAGGTGCCATCAATGCCACTTGAAAACCCGCTTGAATCGCCTGCAACATCGCCAAAGCTGCCACCCATGTTTTGCCGCTTCCCACATCACCTTGAATCAAACGGTGCATGCGTTTTCCTGTGTTTAAATCGCCTTGAATATCAGACCAAGCGTGTTGTTGAGCAGGTGTTAAATCATACGCTAAGGCTTGTATAAATTTTTGAGCCAAAGAATGATTTTGAAATCTTGGTGCGACGACTGAAGCAATACGCCTTTTTTCCTGCATCAGCTTCAAATACACCAATAATTCTTCTGCTTTCAAACGCTGCATGGCGTGTTGAAAAACAGCCGTGTGAATGTCATCAGGTTGATGCACATGTTGCAATGCTTCACGCAACGGCATGTCCATCACCGCATCTAAGGGTGAGACACAAGCTTGCGGCATTATGCTTAATGCCGACTGAATAAAACCACGCAATCGCTGCCCTGAAATACCTGCCAACATACCATAAACAGGCTTAAAAGAAGCGATGAAACGTTCAGGAGTCGTCCATTCAGGGTGGGTCATTTGCCATGATTGACCCCAAGATTGAGCCACACCTCGCACACAAATCATGCGCCCTTCTTGTAAACGGGCATCACGCAATAAATAAGCCGCATGAAAAAAATGTAAGCTTACTTGCCCAGTGCCATCTTCGACCTTAATCGAAACCTTTTTTTGTGCCCCAACACCATGCGATATACATTGAATAATGCGTGCTTGAATCCGTGCTGATTGCTCGTGCTTTAATGCTGAGATGGGTGTGATAAGACGGTCATCTAAATAATCTCGTGGCAGGTGACATAATAAATCACCCATATAATGAATAGAACGTGCTTCTAAGCGTTTTTTAAGGGTGATACCAATGCCTTGAATACGATCTAAAGGTTGAAAAAAGAAATGATACATGCTTTTTATACACGCTGAAATGTGTTACCTGCGGCGAGCATGTTGTTTGTTTTTTCGGTCACTTAAGAAAATCCATCCATCTAACACGATGGAAACAGCCACTAAAATCCATAACAATAGCGAAGGAAGACCAGTTTTTTCAACCAGCACTTCCATGCCTAAACCCTGATCAATATTTAAAAATAAGACGATTGCCAACACAAGATTCCCAGCAATTAATAATAAAAGCATCACAATCATCCACACACTACTAAAGAATAAGGCTATTTTTGATGTACTACCTGAAGGTTTCAATACTATAATTTCCTCTTTAAAATCCAAAACGTTGCAAACTTTTCACGCGTAATGCCTTATCATATTCTACAATGATACCGCGCACATACGCCTTGTTTTTTTCTTTATCTTTCACTTGTTCTACATATTCCACACGATTGGGATGAAGTGGATCTAATAGTGCAGGGCTTCCCCATTCAGTTTCAACTTGAAATTTACTATCACCCTTTTGAATCAACCAAGCCTTCTCTTTCGTTAATTCATTGCCTTGATGAATCGGTCGCTGCACACAAGAAACCACAAATAATAAAGCCAATATACCATATATAAATCTCACACGATCACCTGTGGGCCACGATGCCCTTCTTCAAGATGCGAAATATAATCAGCGATACCTTGCTCCAAACTCCATGACGGTTGCCAATTTAAAATACGTGATGTTTCAGATAAATCTGCTTCTGTATGATTCTGGAAAAATGGAAAAGGATTATCAAAATATTCAGGCGTAAAGTGTTGCGCTAAACTTTTTCCTAAACAGGCGACAATATCGTTGTATGGGCGTGCTTGACCCGAGCCAACATTACACACACCCGATTGAGTGCTGGTCAATGCAGCTATATTTGCGCCCACCACATCTTGAATATATACAAAATCACGCATTTGTTCGCCATATTTAAACAAACGCAACGCTTCGCCTGCCTTTGCCTTTTCATACCATTGCAACATCATGGATGCTGTTTTGGTACCATCTTTTTCATTCTTATGATGTTCGCCACAGCCATACACATTGAAATAACGTAAACCAAGAATAGGTGCGCTATGTTTTCCATACCAGCGAGCCGCAATGCGATCCATCAGAAGTTTAGAAAAACCATAAATGTTTTCAGGTTCTTCGCCGACACCAATGGCATTGGGCGCAGGTGAATTACCATACGTACCTGCTGAAGATGCATAAATAACCCGTGTTCCAGATTGATGTGCAGCCTCTAATATTTTGGCAAATGCATTGGTATTCACTTCCACCATCAAACGTTGATCCATGATGGTTGTATCTGTAATGGCAGCTTCATGATACACCGCTTCATAACGCCCATCTGCGATTTCTTGTAATACGTTGGCATCATCACTATCAGCGGCGCGTACTTCACAATCTACATGAATCAAATTTCGCCAGTCACCCGAAGAAAAATCATCCACAACGACCACTTCTCGGTCATGTTTTTTACTAAGGGTTGCAGCTAAATTAGAGCCAATAAAGCCAGCGCCACCTGTAATTAAGATATGTTTTTTTGTCATAAGACTTCCTTCTATTTGGATGCGCTTGCTGCGCCTTTCCACTGAAGTTGTAATTGAGATAAGGCTTGTATGCTTGCATCGTTACAAATCTTATAACCCGCTTTTTCATTGATTTTTTGCATCAAAGTGTGGGCATCACCTTCTTGCACTTGCTGTTGATCACAGCCTACTTCCGCCAATAAACGAGAAATCCAAGAACCAAGCCCAGAAAGTTGATTGATTTGTACAGTACGAATCAATTCATCACAGCGTTCCACACTAACTTGATGCCCTGTTTTCAATGATAATGATGCGGCATCATCCTCTATTAACGATGCAATAGGTCGGCATAATAATTTAAAAATAACCCATTCACTTTCGCTAATAAATGTTTTATCTGCATGCAGTGGAAATACGCCCGGTAATGCTTGAACCTTATTCATGATGTTTCCTTTTAATCAACGTAGGCTGTTGGACCTGTAATATATGCGCCTTTTAAGCCCCATTTATGAATCTTTGCACCAATGCGATTGGAGCTTGTGAGGTTTGCTCGACGAAGCTTCGCACCTGTTAAATCAGCTTCAAATAAATCAGATTCACTTAAATTTGCACCGCGCAAATCTGCTTTGCTAAAGTTACATGCACGCAAATTAGCTCTCACCAATTTGGTATTGCGTAAATTAGCACCACTAAAATCACAGGCAATCAACGTTGCTTTGGAGAAATTTTGTTCTGATAAATCTTGCCCAGAAAAACTTTCACCTTCAATTTTTTGACCTTGTCGTATTGCACTTAAAAGACCTTGAAGCGTCATATCTTTCCCCCATACCTTTAGAAACGTGGTTGCGATAGTACGTTTTATCATTTGCCACGCAAGTTGCTTGAAATCCACACTGAAAAGTGGGCAACACTCAATTTTTTTGTCGTCAATCAGCTTAAGTCTGACCCATATTTAGCACTCATCATTCGCACGTTCTAAATCTTCACAGGCTTGCATCCAAGCTTCTTCTGTATCATCGACTTGCTGTTGAATCATGCCATGTTCACGCGTGAGCTGTTTAAGTTTTTCATTTTGATCACCTGAATAAAGATCTGCATCTGCCAGTTGTTCCGCCAAACTATCTTTTTTTATTTGAAGCTGATCCAATGTTTTTTCTAGCTGGCGTATCTGATCACGCAAAGGTTTCAACTGTTTTCTTCGATCATGATTTAATTTTCGTTGTTCTTTTTTACCCGTAACGGCATCGTCATTCCTTGTTTTTTCAACATCATCATGTTGCATTAACCATGTGGCATACGCATCTAAATCATCATCAAAAGCTTGTATTTTTCCATCACTCACCAGTAATAAATCATCACACACCATGCGTAATAAATGACGATCATGAGAAATTAAAATCATCGCACCTTCAAAGGATTGCAAAGCGATGGATAAAGCATGACGCATATCCATATCCAAATGGTTGGTCGGTTCATCTAATAAAAGCAGGTTTGGCTGTTGATACACCAAAATTGCCAACACCAAACGTGCCTTCTCACCACCAGAGAATCCACGAATACACTCCAAAGCCATGTCATCACGAAATGCAAAACCACCCAAAAATAAGCGCAATTCTTTTTCAGAGGCTTGCGCATTCAACATTTGTAAATGTTGCAAGGGTGATAAGTCATCATGAAGTTGTTCGAGTTGATGTTGCGCAAAATAACCAATTCGCAAACCTTGAGCGGCTTCATATTGACCCAACAAAGGCGGCATTTCACCCGCCAAAACCTTGATTAAGGTTGACTTCCCTGAACCATTTTTACCCAATAATCCCAATCGTTCACCAGGTAAAAGCCCCATCGTCACATTCTCTAAAATATGATGTTCACCATAACCCACCGTTACTTTTGTCAAACGCAACAAAGGGTTGGGCACTTGATCAGGCTGCTTAAAGGTGAACGAAAAAGGCGAATCGACATGCGCCGATGTAATCAATTCCATCCGCTCCAAAGCTTTGATGCGACTTTGTGCTTGTTTGGCTTTACTCGCCTTTGCACGGAAGCGTCGAATATAATCTTGCATGTGTTCCACTTCGCGCTGCTGTTTTTCATACGATGATTGTTGCAATGCCATTTTTTCGGCACGCATACGTTCAAAATCACTATAATTCCCTGTATAAAGCGTGATCGATTGACGTTCAATATGGGCAATTTGTTTGATACTTTGATCTAAAAAATCACGATCATGAGAAATGAGTAATAAAGCACCTTGATAATGTTGCAGCCATGTTTCCAACCAAATGACTGCTTCTAAATCCAAATGATTGGTAGGTTCATCCAGTAGTAAAACATCAGAACGACACATCAAAGCTTGCGCTAAATTCAAACGCATGCGCCAGCCACCTGAAAAACTAGCGACCGATTGCTCTTCCTGCCCTGATTTGAAGCCTAAACCATGCATCAAGCGTGCTGCTCGTGCATGCGCAGCATAACCATCAATCTGTGCCATGCGTTCATGTAACTGGGTTAAACGTATGCCATCATCTTGTTGTTCAACTTGCGTAATGGTTTGCTGTAAGGATTCAAGTTCGCTATCACCTTGCATCACATAAGCAATCGCCGATGTATCCAAGGCAGGGGTTTCCTGTGCCACATGCGCAAGCGTGATATTTTTCTGCATGGAAAATTGACCCGTATCTTCTTCCAATTCACCACGAATGAGGGAAAATAACGATGATTTTCCTGTACCATTGGCTCCCGTTAAACCAATTTTATCATGCTCGTGAATCACCCATGTCATATGTTGGAAAAGAAGTTTTGTACCATGCCTTAAACTGACATCATTAAAATAAATCATCTGCGACCTGAACCATGACGAGCTTGCGTACGCGGCTCAATCTGATGAATCTCATTGCCCCGTAACACCAATTCACAACCACAGCCTTTACAGCGATTACCAAAACCTGAAAAGGGAAAAACCTTTAATCGTTGGCAGTTAGGGCAACATCCTTGTTTTGCCTTGAATGGTAGCCAAAACAAACAAATACCAATGATAACAAAGGAAAATATACCCGTTAATGGCATAAAAAAACTTAAGCCAAGGGATAAACCCCATAAGGGTAGCGATAAAAAAATAATACGGAAAGGTGCAGATTTGGCTGGCAAAATAGCAATGGTGGCTTGTGACATATTTCCTCGTTTTTTTATATATTCTGCGTATGCGCTATACGATACTGCCCAAACATTTGTTGCCCCTGACTGTCCAAATAAAGCGATAACAAT
Source organism: Mariprofundaceae bacterium (assembly GCA_030950975.1). GTDB lineage: Bacteria > Pseudomonadota > Zetaproteobacteria > Mariprofundales > Mariprofundaceae. Next base: position 7,082 of record JAUZQL010000042.1, read on the forward strand.
TCACACGTCATGGGCTTCATCTCACCTTGTAATAAGGTATGAAAAACATCATGACCCAACAAAGATAAGTGTGTTGTAAGAAATAGACGATTTAATACACCTGCTTGAAGCAATATATGATGAATTT
>JAUZQL010000043.1 GCA_030950975.1 Mariprofundaceae bacterium
TTTTCTTTAAAGAAATATACAGCAACGCCTGTTTTCGGATCATCCCATACATGATGCCAGACTTTTTCTTTATCAATCGCATGGGGCTTGATGATACCCACTACTTTTTCACCACCATTCAAATGAGGAAGAAAAATATCACATTTACCACCGACTTTCCAAACTGCCCCTGATGTATTGACACTTAATTGGCAATCAATCCCCAAGTCATCAAAGCCCGAACCTTTACCTTCACGCAATACATCATTTTGTATATTGAGTACATCACCATCATGGATACCAACTGTTTGTGTTAACACTAAAAAATCAGCTTTTCCATCCAAAGCACCAATAATATCATCACCTTTTATTTCATCAGGCCATTGAAACGATGCTTGACCGGGTAATTTAAAAAATGCGGCAACATGTACATGTGTGCCTTGCTCACTGGCAACTGCCAATCCCATATTGGCAATCGCACAGCTCATCAGCATGGCACAACCCATTAAAATATTCTTCATTGTTTATACTCCTTTTAATGTTCAATCGTCGACTGATCTTATAGTGAAATTTCGAAACGAAGCAAGCCAGCTTTCACCGTTGGCGCAGCCGCATCACCACCGGGTTTTTGAATGATTTGAAAAGAAGGTTGCACGGCAAACCAAGGGGTTGCGACCAAACGATAGGTCAATTCCGTGGTTGTTTCCGCAACATTCGCAGCCGTTGGGTTAATATGGGTATTCGCTCGTGCGATAGCAATCCCTAAATCATCTTCACCACGGCTTGGAATCAAACCATGAACATGAAAGCCTGATCCGACATAGTTAAAAACCTGATTGCGATCTTTAGGTGCATAACCATATTGCAAGAACCAACCGATGGAAGCATCACCATCCAATGAGGCAATTTGCTGATCAATCACACCATAAACACCGTGATCATTGGCGAAATTATTGGCACCGAACGTGACTGCCGCCGTATGTTGCCAATAACCCACTTTATACGTTCCTGTGTCTGAACTCATGCCTGATTCAGCAATATACATGTTGCCTTCACCTGCTTTGAAGCCTCGTGTGGTAGGATCACCATCATAGATAGCGGCTTGAATATACATGTTTTCTGTAGGTGTCACTTTCAAACGTGCTGCAAGTCCTGCTTTAGGAAAAATAGAAGGTGCTGTTATATTTCCAGAGACAGTAGGACCAATGCCAAAAGAACTTTGCAAGAATAAAGACGCATAATCACTGGTATAAAATTCTGAATTCATATCATGAAGCCCCATCAATAAAGATGCGACATCGCCAAACTGTTGTTCATACCAAGCTTCATACAATAGCCAATTATAGCTTGCATCGATGTTGGAATAACCTTGTAAATCACCCGTATAGGCTGATGGAGAGCCGCCCGTGTTACCTAAGCCATAAATAAATAATGTGCCGCCTGACCATAAACCCAATTTTTCAGTATCAATGGTGAGTGTGATATCAGTATTGGTGTGATAAATTGTTCTTTTCTGACCATTTCCTGTCACAGCATTGGCATCGAAATTTCGTGCAAATTCCCCTGTATACACAGCTTCAATGCTCACACCATGTTCTTCCATGCTATCCCTTGCACCACCCCATTCACCTGTGATACCTGGCCATGCCAATAATCCATCGTCATGACCATGCACAGCCGCTTCACGTTCTGCGGCTGTAGGTTTGGCTAAAAATGAATCGCCTGCCCAAGCTGGTAAGCTAGAGACACTGGATAAACATAGTCCTAGGAGTATGTTTAACGTTTGTTTTTTAACTGATACAGACATGAAGCACCTCAATAATAAAAAAATATTGCGCAAGCCTAAAGGCTGTTCTATGTCATACAAGCTTAAGTATTCTGTGGCGTATCATATCCACCACATATCATGAATAATGTTCTGTCATGGTTTATGTGTATCATCTCGACGCAAAACAAAACCCTAGGGAGGTCATTATTTCATGATTACTGTGAATACAAAGCCATGTGAAGGTCAAAAACCAGGTACTTCAGGATTGCGTAAAAAGGTCAAAGTTTTTCAGCAAACACCGTATTTAGAAAACTTTTTACAATCTGTATTTGATAGCATTGGTGATTTTCAAGGGCAAACGCTGGTCGTCGGTGGTGATGGTCGTTTTTTCAATGATCAAGCCATTCAAATTATTCTTAATATGGCATCTGCAAATGGTTTTGGACGAGTATTGGTGGGAAAAGATGGTATTTTATCCACGCCTGCTGCCTCATGTATCATTCGGAAATATAAAGCTTTTGGCGGACTTATTCTTTCTGCCAGCCACAATCCAGCAGGTCCTGATGAAGATTTTGGCATCAAATACAACATTGCTAATGGTGGCCCTGCACCTGAAAAAATAACCGATGCGATTTATCAATGTACCCAAACCATTCAAAGCTATAAAACAATGGCTTCTTCTCATGATGTGGATTTAACACACATCGGCACAAGTTCGATCGGTGATATGCGCATAGAAGTGATTGATTCTGTGGCTGATTATGCCGATTCGATGGAATCTTTGTTTGATTTTGATGCCATTCGCCAACTCTTAGCATCCGATTTTCGCATGTGTTTTGATGCGATGCACGCGGTGACGGGGCCTTATGCCAAAGTTATTTTACAAGATATGTTGGGTGCATCTGGCGATAGTGTGATGAATGCTACGCCCTTGAGCGATTTTGGTGGTGGACATCCCGATCCTAACCTTACCTATGCCAAAGATTTGGTAGCTATCATGTATGGTGATGATGCGCCTGATTTTGGTGCGGCATCCGATGGTGATGGCGATCGAAATATGATTCTAGGCAAGCATTTCTTTGTCACACCCAGTGATTCTTTGGCTCTTTTGGCCGCCAATGCCCATTGTATTCCTGCCTATCAATCAGGCATTTCAGGCATTGCACGTTCCATGCCGACCAGTGGTGCGGCTGATCGTGTGGCTCAATCATTGGGCTTGGATTGCTATGAAACACCGACGGGTTGGAAATTTTTTGGCAACTTGATGGATGCCGATAAAGTGACCTTATGCGGTGAAGAATCATTTGGTACAGGCTCCAATCATGTGCGTGAAAAAGATGGACTTTGGGCTGTATTATTTTGGTTAAATATTTTGGCAGTACGTAAACAATCCGTCGAAAGTATTGTGACGGAACATTGGCAAAAATTTGGTCGAAATTATTATTCGCGCCATGATTATGAAGGTGTTGCGACAGATGCTGCCGAACAAGTATTGCAAAATGTCCGTGATCAATTTGAAACACTAGCAGGTTCGACATTGGCAAATCGCCAAGTTCAATCATGTGATGATTTTTCATACACCGACCCGATTGACCAAAGTGTGAGTCAAAATCAAGGCGTTCGTGTGTTGTTTGAAGATGGATCACGCATTATTTTTCGTTTGTCAGGCACAGGCACACAAGGTGCAACCATTCGTTTATATTTGGAATCATTTGAAGGTGATGTTGAAAAACAAGGCATGGATGCCCAAGATGCTTTGGTAGATTTGATTGCAGCAGCTCATGACATATCCAAACTTGGCGATTTAACAGGTATGAATAAACCTACCGTTATCACCTGATTATTGTCATATTGAAAGGCATGGTCGGACTTTGATTTATGAAATTTAAGCACTGTTTGTTGTTTATGCATGCATCAAAGTCCGACAAGCTTATAACGATAGGCTAAATGATTGCCTTTCACATTCTGCTACGAAAGAGTGCCGAACCATGAAACCAATACTTACTCCTACATTATCAAAACCGGGCTTGTTATTTATGGATATGGATTCAACGCTTATTCAATGTGAATGTATTGATGAAATCGCTGATTTTTTAGGCATTAAATCCGACATATCTGCCATCACAGAACGAGCAATGCGGGGAGAATTAGACTTCTCATGTTCATTGATTGAGCGCGTAAAATTATTAGCAGGTCTGGATGCCAATGTATTGGAAGAAGTATATCAAGAGCGCATCAAATTAACCGATGGCGCTGAAACACTGATTCAAACCGTGCAAGCTCATGGTTGGAAAGTTGGTTTGGTTTCAGGTGGTTTCACCTATTTCACGCAACGCTTCCAACAACGCTTAAATCTGGATTTTACGGCATCAAACACCTTGGATATTCAAGATGGGAAACTTACAGGTAAACTATTGGGTCATATTGTCGATGCTGCATGTAAACGTGCATCGCTGATTCATCAGGCTGAAAAACATGGTATCGCTATGGAACAAACGGTCGCCATTGGTGATGGTGCAAATGATTTACCCATGCTACACGAAGCGGCTTTAGGCATTGCGTTTCATGCCAAACCCACCGTGCAAAAAGAAGCCGATGTTGCTATCAATGTGGGTGGTTTGGATCGTGTTCTCGATTTTCTCAAGCGCTAGTTTAAATTGTTTTTTTACCAAGAGACTTCTAAACCTTCTTGCGCTAAAAAATATTCAGGGCTTTGAGGTTGACGAGGATGTCGTTGCATCGCTTGAGAAAAAACATCTTCCAAAGCTTGATCACTGCGTGTTGGTTCGTGGTGAGTACAATAAAGTTTGCCCACATTGGCTTGTTGGGCTAATTCAATGGAAGAATCATACGTGCCATGCCCCCACCCACGTTTGCTAGGGTATTCTTCGGGCGTATAAGAGCAATCTGCAATCATCACATCAACGCCTTGAATGGTATCAATCAAATGCTGTTGTTTATCATCCATAATGCTTTGATATTCGGAATATTCTTCATCGTTAGCATCATAAATATTGTAAGATGGCTCATGATCACCTGTGAAAAATATAGATTTTCCATAGCAGTCAATGCGGTAGCCAAAGTTAATGACTGGATGGTTCATCATGATTGGTGTGATGGTGGCATCAGCAATTTTTATACGATGGGATTCAGTCAGTGAATGATAATGAATATTAGCTTTTAGTTCGACTTTACGAATGGGGAAAAACCGATATTGCAATTGGGTGCCAAGAATTTCATCGATACCTTTTTGTGAAATAGGATCAGCAGCACCGTAAATATGCACGTTATTATCAGCTACAAAAAGAGGAATAAAAAAAGGTAAGCCTTGAATATGATCCCAATGGGTATGGGTATTGAGGATATGACAAGAAAGAGGAAAATCGGATAATAGACTTTGAGCCAGTGGAAAAATACCTGTGCCAGCATCCAAAATAATTAACGTATCATCATCCAAACGAACTTCAATACAGGTGGTGTTACCGCCGTAACGTACTGTTGTTGGTCCGGGTGTAGGAATAGACCCACGAACACCCCAAAACTTTATTTTCATAGTTATCCTTATATATCGATAAACTTTTTCGCTTTGCTTGCTTCTGTCGATAAATCATCCAAACTTTCAATAAAGTCGCTTAAATTCATGCCCAATATACCTTCAATATGTGGTGTAAATGCATCAATAACAGGGTTGCAAGCATTTCCAAACTTCAGTTGTTTACTTATTTGATTGGCAACAACTACAGCACAGTGCAAGGGTGCTTGAGAGTCTTGATGATGATAACGAATACATTGAATCAGTTGGTGAGGAAGTTCCCATTTTTCAGCAAGTAAAGCCCCCATTTCAGCATGATTCATCCCCATCACGGCTTGTTCACTAAGGTGCAAAGATTGCTTCTTCTCGATAGATAATTCAATGGCTTGAGAAAATTCAAGCGGTGCAAATTGAGCAAACACCATTTTACCAAAGTCATGCAATAAACCTGCAATAAAAGCATCGCCTGTATCAAGGTCAGGATCAAAACGAGGCGCAATACGTTGGGCAATAGAGGCAGTTGTCAAAGCATGTAATAAAAATTGATGGGTGTTGAAATGCTCTAAATTTTTATGAGGAATGGATTGAATGGTCGCAATACTAAGCGCAAGATTTTTGACTGTATTTAATCCAAGATAAACCAAGGCATGGCGAATCGATGTGATTTCATGTGCCAATGAGAAAAAAGCCGAGTTGACCAACTTTAACAATTTCATGGTCACAATCGGGTCATGCTCAATCACTTGAACCAAGTCTTTAGGGTTGCAATTGATATCCGCAGCCAGCTCCATAATGCGATGCGCACTTTTGGGAAAAGGCGGCATCTTTTCAACCATTTGAAAGAAATCTTGTGATATTTTCTGATTCATAATCGGATGATAGCGTAAAAATAATGGTGCTGTGCTGCATGAACCATTGGGGAGCTAAATTTGTTCACGTGTTTTATGGAAGACAACATCAGGCCATTGTTCAATGGTGTAGTTTAACTTCCAAATACTCGGTGCAAGGTAGGTAAGAAATCCATCACCATCTTCAGCTAAATTCGCATCAAATGAGCGTTTAAATTCGGTGAATTTTTTATCATCGTTGCAAGTGACCCAACGTGCCACCTGAAAATCAGTAGCAACATACGCAGCATCAACTTTGTATTCATTTTTTAGACGTTCGACGGTGACTTCAAACTGTAAAACACCGATAGCGCCAAGAATATAATCACCACCCAAATTGGTTTTAAAGACTTGTACAGCACCTTCTTCAGAAAGCTGAACCAAACCTTTGTGCAGTTGTTTGCGTTTCATCGGATCATTCAAACGAATACGGCGAAAAAGTTCAGGCGCAAAATTGGGTACACCTGTAAATTTCAACGGCTCTTTGGTGGTAAAGGTATCGCCAATTCGAATCGTGCCATGATTATGAATACCAATACTATCGCCAGCATAGGCATCTTCGACATGTGCACGATCTTGTGCCATAAAAATAGTCGCATTGGGTATTTTAATATTTTTCTCAATGCGATGGTGTCGAACAGTCATGCCTTTGCTAAATTTTCCTGAACAGATGCGAAAAAAAGCAATTCTATCACGATGGGCTGGGTCCATATTGGCTTGAATTTTAAAACAAAAACCAGAAAAATCTTTTTCATCAGGTTGAACCATGCGACTTTCAGCTTTGCGGGGAATGGGAGACGGTGCAAACTCAACAAACGCATTTAACAATTCACGCACACCAAAGTTATTGATGGCAGAGCCGAAAAACAACGGCGTTTGACTGCCTTTTAAAAATTCATCCAAATCAAAGGGATTCGCTGCACCTTCTAGTAGTTCAATATCCGCACGCAAATCATCAGCTTGTAAACCAATCAGTTCGTCCAGTTTAGGGTCATCCAATGATTCAATGACAACGGCGTTATCAAGGTTATCGTTACCGGGTTTGAAAATGTGCAATTGTTTTTTGTATAAATTGTAAACACCTTTAAACGCTTTTCCCATACCAATCGGCCAAGAAAGAGGGGCGCATTCAATTTGTAATTTATCTTCAATTTCAGCTAATAAATCCAAAGGTTCTTGACCTTCGCGATCCATCTTATTGATAAAGGTAATGATGGGCGTATTTCGCATACGGCAAACTTCCATCAATTTTTGGGTTTGAGCTTCCACACCTTTAGCCGAGTCAATCACCATCATGGCGGAATCCACAGCCGTCAATACACGATAGGTATCTTCCGAGAAATCTTGATGTCCGGGTGTGTCGAGCAAGTTAATATCATATTCTTTATCATCGACTTGATAGTTAAACTTCATCACCGAAGAAGCCACTGAAATACCACGTTCTTGCTCGATTTTCATCCAGTCTGACGTGGCATGGCGATTTGTTTTTCGTGATTTTACCGCACCGGCCATCTGAATCGCACCACCAAACAATAATAACTTTTCAGTTAAGGTGGTTTTACCCGCATCGGGATGGCTGATAATGCCGAATGTACGCCGTTTTTCGATGTGTTCTTGTAAACTCATGTCACCCCCAATCAGATGCGCGCAGTGTAGCGTTCTGATGGGTTTATGGGTACTTGAAAATATTGTGTTACATTCATTTGAAAAGTTGCCTACTCATGCACGCTTCGAACCGCCTTTTCACAATATTTTTTTATGATATCTTCTTTTTTACTGCGATTGACGATACGCTTCGCGGATGTCTTTAACACCCCCCACATCCGATTCAATTGATGAAAACCGTTATCTCGCTAAATTTTTAATTACATCTGTGATTTCCTTCTTTGTTGGCACTGTCCACGGCTTGCTACAAGTCATTCCAAGTATTCGTGCTTGGCTTGACTCCATTGGTAGCCCCTATGGTGGGCCAGGGCATATGATTGACCCGCTTGCTCATGCCCATATCAATCTTGTCGGAGGTGTTACCATCCTTGGCATGGCAGTGACTTATTATTTATTACCTAAAATTACGGGTCGCCCTTTATATTCCAAACGTATGGCAGAACATTCCTTTTGGTGGACAGCAATCGGCGTAGCTGTTTTTTATACCTCGTTAATGATTTTTGGTATTTGGGAAGGCAGACTTTGGTTAACTCATCCTGAAGATATTCCTGCTATTCATCGTTTTTATGGGCCTGTTATTTCCATTGCGGCCACAGGTCTTGCTATTGGTTTTTGGGTCTATCTCGCCAATGTTTTACTGTCCGTGAAAGGGCTGTACAAGAAAAAATCATGAGTGAACGTTTACCTTGCGGTTGTCCTTCTTCCTATCCAGATTGGCGTAGTGGCGATATTGATTTGGGTGGTCAATTGGTTCACGATCTTGGTATTCCCATGTTTATGCACATGCCAGTTGCTTATGAAAACTATTTATTCAAACAAAAAACGAATATTGAAGATTTAGAATTACATGAAGCATGGCCAGGCTTTAATTTAACTCGTACAGGTGCATTTCGTGGTCAACTTCTTTGCCCTCTGCAAGAAAGCCATTCACCTGCCCATCATATTCGTATTCTTCCCACACCTTTTCATCTGCGTGTCCGTCTTTTTCATGGGGATGTTACCAATATGCGGCAAGAAGTTCGTGCCATGCAATCTGAACTATTGGATGAAGGTTTATTACCCAAAGAACTTTATCTTAGTTATCTCACTTGCCCTGAATGTGAAGAAGAACGCGGTGGTACACGGCTAATGATTTTACGTCATTGGGTCAAAAGTAAAAAACTTGAGAAAAAACTTCAACGTCGCCAACAAAAAAGCACATAAATCATGCTTATTCTCATTTCACCTGCGAAAAAATTGGATATGACACCGTTTGATTCCAATATTCCAGCCCAAGAACCCGAACTTTTAGAACATAGCCAAGCTTTGATTGATGTCCTGCATGATAAAGATGCTTTTGACATCGCTGAATTGATGAAATTATCCATGCCCTTGGCGGATTTGAATCAGCAACGCTTCCAAGATTGGCATACACCTTTTAATGCCAACAATGCCAAACAAGCCTTATGGGCATTTCAAGGGGATGTTTACAAAAGTTTAGATGTAACATCGTTATCAACGAAGGATATTGCCTTTGCACAACAACACTTGCGTATCTTATCAGGACTTTACGGCCTTCTTCGCCCTTGTGATTGGATGCAAGCTTATCGACTTGAAATGGGGACACGCTTGGCAAATCCACGTGGCAAGGATTTGTACACATTTTGGGGGGATATAATTTCAACATCCATCCAAAAAGCATTGCTGCAACAAGGCGATGATATTTTGATTAACCTTGCTTCTCAAGAGTATTTCAAAGCTGTCCACCCCAAAACCTTACAAGCTCGCATCATTACACCGACCTTCAAAGAATGGAAAAACGATCACTATCAAGTCATTGGTATTCATGCCAAACGTGCGCGAGGCTTGATGAGCCGTTTCATCATTCAACATCAATTACAAACACCTGATGAGCTTCAAGCCTTTAACCTTCAAGGCTATCAATGGAATGAACAACTCTCGACATCACAAGAGATGGTGTTTACGCGTCAATAACTCACCACAAAGTTTGTAACATCCATCAATAAATTAGAAGGCATATACGATTTTTCCTGACACACTTCGCCGCATGTCTAATTTTTCTAAAGAATATATCGAATCATTAAAACCTGATTTATCCCACCTTAAGGGTGTGCGCATCATTGCTGCGATGAGTGGTGGTGTTGATTCCTCAGTCATGGCGGCATTGCTCAAAGAAGCAGGCGCAGATGTCATCGGTGTTTTTCTCAATGTTTGGGAATACCGCCGTGAAGATGTCGCAGGAAAAGGCTCATGTTGCTCTTTGGATGATGCTTATGATGCACGCCGAGTATGCGATCAAATCGGCATTCCTTTTTACAATATGGATATGCGTGACAACTTCCGTCGCAATGTGATTGAACCATTTATTGAAGATTATGAGACTGGGCGGACTCCCAACCCGTGTGAACGATGCAATCGTTTTGTGAAATTTGGCAGCCTTTTGGATGCTGCCGACCAGCTCGAAGCTGAATATGTTGCGACAGGTCATTATGTTCAACGACATGACGATGCAAGTGGCGTACATATTTACAAAGGCAATGATCATAAAAAAGATCAAAGTTATTTTCTTGCGACAACAGGGCGTGAGCAAGTCGCTCGTATTTTATTTCCTGTCGGACATTTACAAAAAGATGGCACACGTATTTTAGCTCAACATTATGATTTAATGACCGCATTTAAACATGAAAGCCAAGATATTTGTTTCATTCCTACGGGTGATCGCATTAGCTTTCTTAAACGCGAAGGGGCAACATCGGGCTTTCGTGCAGGAGATATTGTCGATCGTGAAGGCAATCGTTTGGGCGGACATGAAGGCATTGCTCATTATACATTAGGGCAACGCAAAGGTTTGAGTTTATCCGATGGCCCTTGGCATGTCGTAGCCTTGGATGGCGTTACTGCCCGTGTTGTGGTCGCACATCCTGAAGATGCTTTGATTCGTAAAGTGGAAGTCTCTGAAGTGGCTTGGTTACGAGATAAACGTGAGCATGAAATCATTACAGCTAAAGTGCGTTATCAAATGCAAGCAGCCGCTTGTCAAATTCAAGTGTCTGGCAAAGTTGTGAATATCACCTTTGATGCCCCTCAAAAGCCAACTGCACCAGGGCAAGTCGCTGCCTTTTATGTCGATAATGAACTCTTGGGTGGTGGAATTGTTTCCAAAGTGTTGGATTAAGTTTGCCACGCACAAATACGCCTTCTATGATGCCGCACCCATCATCGTATGGGCTGAATGCTTGAATAAGTTCAGTGAAAACAAATAAAAAACGCAGAAACAAAGCAGAGGAAATTATGGCCGTTCAACGTACACTATCAATCATCAAACCTGACGCTGTCGCAAAAAACGTGATTGGTGACATTATTCGCCGTTTCGAAGAAAATGGCTTAACTGTTATTGGCACCAACATGACACACTTGAGTGCCGCTGAAGCAGGTCGTTTTTATGCTGTTCATGCAGAACGTCCCTTTTATAAAGATTTATGCTCATTTATGAGTTCTGGTCCTGTACTAGCCATGGTGTTGGAAGGTAAAAATGCTGTTGCATTGAATCGTCAATTGATGGGTGCAACCAACCCTAAAGAAGCTGAAGCAGGTACCATTCGTGCCGATCACGCTGATTCTATTGATGCTAATGCGGTTCACGGTTCAGATTCTGAAGAAAATGCAGCCAATGAAATTGCCTTCTTCTTTAGCGATTTGGATTTACAAAGTCGTTTAGCGTAACTGTCATGAGCGATTCAACATCTGTAACTTCCCCGAACAAAAGCAATCAAAACGTAATGCCGCCAATGTCTGAACAAATGATAGTGAGACGTGATAAATTAAGTATTCAACGTGAGCAAGGTCTCGCTTATCGTAATACATGGCGCAGTACCACCACATTATCTGCCATTCGTAGTCAATATGGTGAGATGTCTGCTGAAGCTTTGGTAGAAATGGGTATCGAAGTCTCCATCGCAGGACGCATGGTGGGACATCGTGTGATGGGGAAATCCAGCTTTGCCAAGATTCAAGATGGTGAAGGGGAATTACAGCTGTTTTTGAATCGTGATGCATTGGGTGGGGCCGACATTTATAACCCCACCAAAAAATGGGACTTGGGTGATATCATTGGTGCTAAAGGTACGCTTTTTATCACCAAAACAGGCGAGTTATCGGTCAAAGTTTCTCATATTGAAATCATTAGCAAATGTTTACGTCCCTTGCCTGAAAAATGGCATGGTTTAAGTGATATTGAAACCCGTTATCGCCAACGTTATGTTGATTTAATGGTGTCCGCTGAATCACGCCATATTTTCCGTACGCGCTCCAAAGCCGTATCATTGTTACGCCAAGGCTTGGAATCACGCGGCTTTATGGAAGTGGAAACACCCATGCTGCAAACGCAAGCAGGTGGCGCAGCGGCGACACCTTTTATCACCCATCACAATGCCTTGGATATGGACTTATTTTTGCGCATTGCGCCAGAATTGTATCTCAAACGTTTATTGGTCGGTGGTTTTGAACGAGTTTTTGAAATCAATCGTAACTTTCGCAATGAAGGTTTAGATGCGACCCATAATCCCGAATTTACCATGGTGGAATTTTACCAAGCCTATGCAGATTTCAATGATGCTATGGATAACACCGAAGGTTTAATTCGTGATATTGCACAAGGATTGAATGTTTCCAAAGTTACTTGGGAAGGCATCGAAGTTGATTTAACACAACCCTTTCAACATATCCGTATGGATGAAGCTGTGTTTGAAAAACGCCCTGATTTACGTGGTCATGCCAATGATAAAGCGTTATTGGCAACGGTTTGTTTGCAAGAAAAACCCGATGTCAAACCTTTGCTGACGTGGAAAGCAGGGCATTATTTATTGGCATTATTTGAAACCTTAGTCGAACCTCATTTGCAGCAACCCACATTCATTACCCATTACCCTGTGGATGTTTCACCCTTGGCACGTCGCAACAACGAAGATGACACTGTTACCGATCGTTTCGAACTCTTTGTAGCAGGTAGAGAAATTGCCAACGGTTTTTCAGAATTGAATGACCCTGATGATCAACGGGCTCGTTTTGTGGCTCAGGCGCAAGCCAAAGATGCAGGTGATGCTGAAGCCACAGGTGTGGATGAAGATTATTTGCGAGCTTTGGAATTTGGTATGCCACCTGCCGCAGGTGTTGGCATCGGTGTGGATCGTTTGGTCATGTTATTGACCGAACAACATTCCATTCGTGATGTTCTATTGTTTCCACATATGCGCCCTGAATAAAAAGTCCGACAGGCTTTCATGAGCTGATGTGATGTATTTTATTGAAAAAACGTCACTCTTGAAAGTTTGTGTCGAGGCTCTTTTATTTCTAATATAAGTGAAACAATCAATAGCATCCACCCCATATTAGGAGAAAACATGCTGGCAAAACGAATCATGGTAACCCACCTTATCACCGCACAAGTGGACGAATGTATTAGCGATGTATTAAAACGTATGCGCGATTCTGATTTGCGCATGTTGCCTGTACTTTATCCAGACCAAACCGTTGCAGGTATTTTTTCAACATTTTCGCTGTTATCTCATATTGTTCCTGATTATATCGTCAGTGGCGATTTAGATCAGGTTTCTTATGCACCCGATATGGGTATTTTACATCAACATTACATCGAATTGAGTACAAAAGAGGTCGCCGTGGCTTTGGATAAAGTTCCCGTCACGGTTCACCCACATGATTCTTTGTTATCCGTTGCAGCTTCGTTGGCTTCTTTTTGCAAACATGAATATGTATTGGTTGTCGATGATCAAGAAAAATTGTTAGGGATTATTTCTGCAGGTGATATTTTAGACTTTCTTCAACTCGCCAAACAAGGAGATGGCAACGATGCATAATGTTGAATCGACAACATCGTCTGTGATTTTTGGTTTCGATCCTGCATGGATAGCGGTTTCCATCTTATTGTTGGTCTATGGCGTGATTATGGCGGAAAAATTCAATCGTGCCGTCTTATCCTTATTGGGTGCAGGCTTGATGATTTTATGCGGTGTATTGAATCAACAACAAGCGGTTGCAGGCATTGATTTTAATACCATTGGGCTACTCACGGGCATGATGGTGATTGTCGCCATTAGTCAAAAAACAGGCATGTTTCAATATGTTGCGATTAAAGCTGCCAAACTTGCAAAAGGTGAACCGTGGTGGATTTTGGTCATGTTATCGCTTGTTACGGCTATATTTTCGGCACTTTTGGATAATGTTACTACGGTTTTATTGATTGCCCCCGTCACCTTATTGATTACGGATGCTTTGGATGTTCGTCCTTACCCTTATTTGTTTGCCCTTATTTTAGCTTCCAATATTGGTGGTACGTCAACGCTCATTGGTGATCCACCCAATATCATGATTGGTTCGGCAGCACATCTAAGTTTCACTGATTTCTTAATCAACTTAACACCCATTATCCCCGTCATTTTCATTGCGGTGATTGCAGTGATTTGGTTTCTGTTCGGCTCTGATTTGCATGCTACGGATGAAAAAAAGAAACTTATCATGCAATTTGATGAAAGGGCAGCCATCAAGGATGTTTCCCTTCTGAAAAAAAGTTTATATGTGTTATTTGGCGTGATTGGCGGTTTTACTGTGGCTCATAAGCTGCATTTAGAACCTGCAAGCATTGCGATGTTTGGCGCAGCAGTCCTTCTTTTATTGCAAACCTTGGGGCAAAGTGTGGAAGAAAAGGATCATGCCTATGAAGCCATCATGGCAGAGGTCGAATGGACCACCATTTTCTTCTTTGTAGGTTTGTTTATCGTGGTTACAGGGGTCGAACATACGGGTGTTATCAATATTCTAGCTGAAAAAACACTGGCACTGACAGGTGGTGATCTGATTGCGACCACAGCCACTGTTTTATGGGTCTCTGCCATTGCTTCGGCATTGATTGATAATATTCCTTTTGTTGCGACTATGATTCCCTTGATTCAAAGCATGGAGCCTACTTTTGGCGGAGCTGAAGCCATTGAACCGTTATGGTGGGCTTTAGCTTTGGGCGCATGTTTAGGTGGCAACGGCTCTTTAATTGGTGCGTCTGCTAATTTGATTGTGGCTGGTTTTGCACAACGTGCAGGGCAAGCGATTGCTTTCTTAACTTTTATGAAACATGCCTTTGGCTTAATGATATTGACCATTATCATCAGTCATATTTATCTTTACCTGCGTTATTTAAGTTAATGCCTCGATGAAAGCTTATGAATGGATGTTGGCACGTCGTTATTTAAAATCACGGCGTGATGACCGTTTCGTTTCCTTGATTGGATGGAGTTCGGCTGCGGGTGTTGCCATCGGTGTGGCGGCTCTGATTGTTGTGTTATCGGTGATGTATGGTTTTGATGCAGAACTTAAAAATAAAATTCTAGGTTTTTCATCCCACGTTGATATTCAAGGCCCTGATGACACATTTAAACACTGGCAACCTTGGTTGAAACAAGCAGAAAAACTTACGGGTGTTGCGAAAGCTGCGCCTTATTTAAGCAGCCAAGTGTTAGCCAATCATGGACACCATTCAACGGGGGCGATTCTCAAAGGTGTTGATCCATCTCGCGAACCACAAATCGCCAGTCGTATTATTTCAGGTCGTTTCATTCACTCGACTGTTCAAACATCTCCTTTTGAAGTGGTATTGGGTAAAGATTTAGCACGAAAACTCCATGTGGATGTGGGTAATACTGTGCGTCTTCTTTCCCCATCAGGCGGTATTTCACCTTCTGGTATTTCACCCCGTATGCGTGCGTTTCGCGTGGTTGGCATCTTCAATTCTGGATTTTATGAATATGATGTCGGCTTAATTATTGCACCTTTATTGGCTGTTCAACGCCTCAATCGAACAGGTGATGCAGTCACGGGCATCGAACTTCATCTTTATGATCGAGATCAAGCCAACACAGTCGCTAATGAAGCCCGTATGGTATTTCCCGCCAATGCTTGGATTACCGATTGGATGCACCGCCACCTTTCGTTTTTTAAAGCATTAAAAATGGAACGTGTGGTGATGGGTATTATTCTTTCACTGATTGTGGTCGTGGCCGTGTTTAATATGGTGTCATCTTTGGTCATGGTGGTCATGGAAAGGCGCAAAGAAATTGCTATTCTTAAAACGATTGGTGCAACCCATGCTTCGGTGATGCGTATTTTCCTCATGATGGGTATGCTTTTATGTGGTTTTGGCACACTCGCTGGAACAAGTTTAGGCTTGTTATTGGCATGGAAACTGGATGTCTTACTGCGCTGGTTTGAACATGCCACAGGTATCACTATTTTATCCAGTGATGTCTATTATATTGACCATGTCCCTTCTGTCATTGATCCCATATCAATTAGTATCATTGTAGTCAGTAGCTTATTATTGGGTATGCTAGCCACTTTTTATCCTGCATGGCGGGCAGCTCATGTCCTACCAGCCGATGCGTTGAGGTATGAATAAGCATGTCAATCAGTGATCTACGAAATAAAGCTAAACAAGCTTGGATGTCAGGTAAGTATGATAAAGCACTGCCTATTTTTGAAACATTACATCAAAAATTACCCAACGATTTACGTATCTTTGTTAAACTTGCTGAGATTCGTGAACGATTAGGCGATCCACAAGGTGCAGTCCGTGATTACATCCAAATTGCCGAAAGCTATGCCAATGATGGCTTTGTTGTACAAGCCATTGCCATCAGTAAAATTATTCTTCGTATTGATCCCAAGCGTACTGAAATCCAAAATCATTTAAGAACATTATCGGAACAAAGGGGGGATGATTGGGCGATTCGTACACTCACCCCTCAGGATCATCAAGCGATTACTCCTATCCATGATGAGAAGAAATTTAACTTTGAACGCACACCTCTTTTATCCATGTTATCAGGTGATGAACTCGATGATTTTATTGATTCATTATCGCTTACAAGTTACCAAGAAGGGGATACCATTTATAAACCGGGTGATTCAGGTGGAAGCTTATATTTGCTTGGTATGGGAAACATCCGTTTAGAAGTAGCTGGCGATGAGCAGGCTGCTTATGCTCATTTAAGCGAAGGTGATTTTTTTGGTGAAGTGGCATTTATGTCACGTACTTCTCGTCTTGATAGAGCCATTGCTGCAAGTGATGTCAAAATATTGACCATTAAACGGGATACTTTTGATACTTGGGTTGCAAGGTATCCCAATATTCAAACCATCGTTGAATCTTTTTATCGTGAACGTGTTTTAGCTCGTGCTTTAGCCATCAATCCAATTTTTAAAGATATACCTGTCAATGTACGCATGAAATTGGCTGAACGCTTCAAGCTTTGTCACTTTAATACAGGTGATTCTATTATTTGTGAGAATGATTCGGGTGATTCCATTTTTCTAATTCGTTCGGGTCATGTCAAGGTATTCATACACGATCCAAAAGATGACCAAAAGAGCATTCATTTAGGTGATATTCATGAAGGTTCTTTTTTTGGTGAAGTATCATTACTGACGGGAAGACCAAGGACTGCTTCCATCATTGCAGCCTGTCCACTCGAAGTCATGGAATTAAACAAACATGATTTTGACGAGATTGTTGAACGTTTTCCTGCGGTTAAACAAATCATCACTCGTTTTCAAAAAAAACGTGTTCAAGACACTATTCGCACACTGATGGAACGAAAGTAAATACATCATGATACATACTCCCTCAAACATAGTATTGGATGTCAAAAACTTATGTAAAAATTATCATTCCCCTTCAGGAACGCTGACTGTTTTGAATGATGTTTTTCTTGAGGTACATCAAGGTGAGTTTTTGGCGATTATGGGGGAATCAGGCTCTGGAAAAAGCACTTTGCTGCAACTTTTAGGTAGCTTAGATAGCATCGATAGTGGTGATATTAAGTTACAAGGTACATCTATTTTATCACTATCTGAAAATAAACAAGCTGCATTACGGAACCGTCGCATTAGTTTTGTGTATCAAGAACACCATCTTATTCCAGAGTTAACAGCAGTCGAAAATGTTATGCTACCTTTATTGATTCAAGGGGAATCTAGCCAACATGCTAAACTTCGTTCTGAACAGATATTGACCCGTTTACATTTACAAGAACGCTTACAACACCCCCCAACACGTCTTTCAGGTGGCGAAGCACAACGTGTTGCTGTGGCACGCGCTTTAGTCACTAAGCCTGTGTTATTGCTAGCCGATGAACCCACAGGAAATTTAGATGAAGCCTCTGCACAAATCGTTTTTCAATCCATGCAAGCACTCTCTCGTGAAGAAGGAGCATCGATCATCATGGTTACCCATAGCCCGATACTCGCAGCCCAAGCTCATCGCATGTTACAATTGCATCATGGACAACTGATGCCTATCCAACATTCAGAGGAGAAATAATGACCAAAGTAGATATTGCTCACAATATTCAACAAGCTACAGGATTGAATAAACAAACATCTCTCTTTCTCATTAATCAGCTTCTCAAGAAAATATCAGACACACTCAATGCGGGTGAAAACGTTCAAATATCTGGTTTTGGACACTTCATTGTGCGTGAAAAATCGGCACGGATGGCCCGTAACCTAAACACGGGAGAAGCCGTTGAGGTTAGTGCTCGCCGTGTCGTAATATTTCGTCCGAGCCAAACATTCAAACAAGCCTTACTTGAAAAAGATGCATCATAGTAGAATCTTATTGCGTCTAAGAATTCAGCAATTAGATTGCCGTTTGTCTTACTGGAATCAACGGGGCGTAGCGCAGCTTGGTAGCGCACCACACTGGGGGTGTGGGGGTCGCAGGTTCAAATCCTGCCGTCCCGACCAATCATTGCGTAACTTGATTGCATCTATATTTTTATATTTTATTCGGATTCATCAGTATGCGTAAATCCTTGCCAACACTATCATTTGAACTACCACGTCGCCGTATGATTGAAAATCAACTGATACCCGCTGGCATTCAGAATCAACATGTTTTAGATGCCATGTATCATATTCATCGTCATCTTTTTGTAGATCAAGCCTTGATTGCACGTGCTTATCAAGATTCCGCTTTACCTATCGGTGCAAAACAGACTATTTCACAACCTTTTATGGTTGCACGCATGACAGAACTACTCAATTTACAAGGGCATGAACGCGTCTTAGAAATTGGTACGGGTTGTGGCTATCAAACAGCGGTACTTTCTTGCTTATGTCAACATGTATATAGCATTGAGCGTATCGAAGTTTTACATCAAAAGGCGCAGCAGAACCTTTTAAAATCAAACATTCACAATGTTACGCTTAAATGTGCTGATGGTCGTTTGGGTTGGGCTGAACATGCTCCTTTTGATGCTATTATCGTTACTGCTGGCGGCTTTGCATCCGATATTTGGATGCAACAACTCTCCAAAGGCGGCGTATTATTGATGCCAGAAGGAGAAGAAGGGAAGCATTGCCTTGTACGCCGAGAAAAGAAATCAATGGGTATTGAAGAAACTTATTTCAATCACTGCTCCTTTGTCCCACTTCTAGAAGGAGAACAGTACGGATGAACACGAACGAACACGCTTCAAACTCTTGGCTACGCCGTGCTTACCATTGGACACTTGCTTGGGCTGACCACCCTCAAGCTCAATGGGCATTGTTTTTTATTGCCCTGATTGAAGCCAGTGTTTTTCCCATTCCACCTGATATTTTATTGTTAGCATTGGCATTGGGTCGCCCAGACCTTGCCTTTCGTTTTGCTAGCATTTGCACCGCTGGATCTACTGTTGGAGCAGCTATCGGCTATGCTATAGGATTGTTTCTTTTTGCCAGTATTGCCGAACCCTTATTGCAAACCTATGGCATGATGGGTCAATTTCACCAAGTTGAATCATGGTTTGGCGATTGGGGCTTATGGCTTGTCTTGATTGCTGGTTTTTCACCGATCCCTTTCAAAGTCATTACCATTGCTGCTGGTGCATTTGGTTTACCTTTTGTTGGTTTTATTTTTACTGCTTTATTATCACGTGGCGCTCGTTTCTTTTTGGAAAGCGGCTTATTATATTGGGGCGGAGATAAATTACGTGCTTGGGTAGAACGCTATTTTGAATGGGCAAGCTTAGGCATTGCTTTACTGCTTATACTGGGCTTTTTAGGTTTATGGCTACTGCATTAAATTATGTTTTATCACTTTGTTTGATACTGTTGCTTTCAGGCTGCTTTCATTCCAAACACCGTATTCACACCATCCCTTATCATAAACAATCACAAATCAAGTATCAAAATATCCATCACTATTCCTCTAAAACGTATCATACCGTTAAAAAAGGTGATTCTTTATATAGTATTGGGAAAAAGTTTGGTGTTCCTTACCGTTCTTTAGCTAGACGCAATCATCTACACTACCCTTATACTATTTATATTAACCAGAAAATTTATTTATCTACAGACAGTCCTAATCAGGATAAAAACAAACACTCAAAAGTAAGCATGAAAAAACATAAAAGCCACATCAATGCACATATCCATGCTCAAAAATCACGCACCCAGCTTAGAAATATTCATTTACGTTGGCCTGTTCAAGGACCTATTAGCAGTCCTTTTGGTAAACGTGGCAACCGCATGCATGATGGGATTGATATCGCAGTGAAGGATGGTACACCAGTTCATGCAGCGGCTTCTGGCACGGTTGTTTATTCTGATGCTCGCTTATCGGGTTATGGCAGACTGATTATCATTCGTCATTCCAATCAATTATTCACTGCCTATGCACACAATCAACAATTATTAGTGAAGGTGGGTCAACATATTAAAGCAGGTCAGGTCATTTCAAAATCAGGGCATTCAGGACACTCCACAGGGCCTCATTTACATTTTGAAGTTCGTATTCAAACAACACCTGTTAATCCAATGAATTATCTACCTAAGAAGTAATAACGGAGTATCATCATGACGCGACAACATAGCATGGATCCCCTCAATATTTATATGCGTGAAGTGTCTCAATATGACTTGTTAACAGCTCAAGATGAAATTAAATTATCCATATCTATCCATGAGGGCGATGAATCTTCCCGTATCACAATGATTCAAGCCAACCTTCGACTTGTTGTAAACATTGCCCGACGTTATTTATACCGTTCCCTGCCTTTTGCTGATCTTATTGAAGAAGGCAATATTGGTTTGATGCGTGCCGTTGAAAAATTTGATCCTCAACATGGCTGTCGCTTTTCAACCTATGCTACATGGTGGATTCGGCAATCCATCGAACGTGCTATCTTAAATCAAGGTCGCACGATTCGTTTACCAGTGCATATCGGTAAAGAATATTACTCCATGTTACGTTCAAGTCATCATTTAAGAGCGATCTTAGGACGAGAACCTTCTGAACATGAAATTGCACTTCATATGGGAAAAACAATCGCACGTATTCAAACACTGCTTGTTGCCGCAGTGAGAACCGAAAGCGCTGATGAGCACATATACTCTGACGCTGACTTTACCCTTTACGACATTACCGAAGATGAATCGCTCGAAGAACCCGATGTTCAGATGGATGATTCTATTCGAAAAAAACTTCTCCATACATGGTTAAAAGAACTTGCAAGTAATGAACAACAAGTCGTGCGTTTACGCTTTGGTCTAGAACAAGATCATGAAATTTGGACTTTAGAAGCTATTGGTAAGCATTTAGGTGTAACGCGTGAACGGATTCGTCAAATTCAGGTGGTAGCATTGAAAAAATTACGTAAACTTGTGGATGATGATCATATTCGTTTTGAGGAGATGATTTCATGAGCCAACCCGCCATCAATTTTCGTAACTTTATTCGTGATATTCCAGATTTTCCTAAACCTGGTATCACCTTTAAAGATATCACTCCACTGCTTGCTAATGGTGAAGCATTTGCTGCATGCGTTTCTGAACTATCATGCTTTATCGATGATGATGTCGATTTCATTGTTGGCATTGAATCCAGAGGTTTTTTATTTGGCGCAGCATTAGCTCAACTCACGGGGCTTGGTTTTATCCCTGTTCGTAAACCTGGAAAATTACCTGCTGATATTCATGCCATTGATTATGAATTGGAATACGGTATGGATCGATTGGAAATTCATCGTGATTCGCTATCAGAAAATCATAAAGTGATCATTATTGATGATCTTTTAGCCACTGGTGGAACCGCAGAGGCAACCGTCAATTTGGTTAAACAACTGGGTGCGACGGTATCTGCTTGTTTATTTGTGATTGAACTGGAATTTCTTGAAGGTCGAAAACGCCTAGAAGGT
>JAUZQL010000044.1 GCA_030950975.1 Mariprofundaceae bacterium
GCAGGGCATAGCTTATGTTTACCCCAAGCTTTGCCCGTAAAATAAGCTGCAATATCCGACAACCAAACACCGACACAAGCACCTGCAATAAAAGCAACCCCATGCTCATGGGCATGCAAGATCATCAATGACATCACAAACATCATCAACCAAGCCATCATCCATTGGGCATAAAGCATTTTCTGAAAGGATTGTAGCAAATCATCCACGTGAACATGGAGTGTCAGCAAGATAAACCAGCCCAATAACAAGATCATCCATGCCATTGGCAACCATAAACCTTGTGCATGATGACCAATCAAAACACCCCACATCAACAGACACACCATGAAAAAGAGATTTTGTTTCGGCATCTTAACCATACGTAGAAGTTCAATGCTTGCAGCCGTTGCTACAACAAATAATATCCCATCAAACCAAACATCAGACACATAAAATAACCAAGCTACAGCACCCATAAATAACACAAGGGCTGTCATCACGCGCAGCGTTAGTTCACTCATTCACGCTCCAAAGCTTGGACTTGTTCACTTGTTCGTCCAAAACGCCGCTCCCGATGAGCATAATCATCCAACGCTCGCTGCAATTCTTCACGTGAATAATCAGGCCATAAACAATCTGTAAAATACAGTTCTGCGTAAGCGGCATCCCAAAGATGAAAATTAGAAATGCGGCATTCATCGCCCGTACGAATCAATAAATCCACGGGAAGAATATCTTTTCTAGGCAAATAGCTTGAAAATGTCTCAACCGTCAGATTCGCCAATTGCTCTGCTGAACATCCCTGCTCTTGCCACGATTGGCAGAAAGACTGAACAGCACTCACAATTTCTTGCTGTCCGCCATAATTAAGGCATAAAATTAAATCAATCTTTTGATTATGCTGCGTCGCATCGCATGTTTTTTGAATCGACTTACGCGCCAACCAAGGCAGTTTAGATAAGTCACCTAACGTAAGTAAACGTACGCCATTCTTATTCATCGCTGGTATTTCAAGCGGCAAAAGCGTTGTTAACAATGCCATCAAAGCTTTCACTTCAAACTTTGGTCGCCGCCAGTTTTCCGTCGAAAACACATACAATGACACTTGTTTCACACCTGCATCCGATGCCCACTCGACCACATCACGAACATGCCTAGCCCCTTGTCGGTGCCCTTGAAGACGTTCTTTACCCTGCATCTTCGCCCAGCGCCCATTACCATCCATAATAATAGCAACATGTTGAGGAATAGAGCTGGCTACTTCTTGCACAGACAAGCCCCTTAAACCGTTAAAATATCTTTTTCTTTATGTTCCACCACTAAATCCACTTCAGCAATAAAACGATCGGTAATTTTTTGCACTTTATCTTGCATACGCTTGGCTTCATCTTCAGATAAAGACTCTTCTTTTTCCACTTTTTTCACATCATCATTGGCATCACGGCGAATATTTCGAATAGATACCCTTGCTTTTTCGCCCACTTGCTTCACTTGTTTGACAAATTCTTTGCGCCGATCTTCATTCAATTCAGGAAGAATCAGGCGAATCACTTCACCATCATTGCTAGGGTTCAAACCTAAATCTGATGTTTGAATAGCTTTCTCAATATCATTCAATAAGTTTTTTTCCCAAGGCGTAATCATCAACATGCGAGCTTCAGGAACAGAAATATTACCCACCTGACTCAAGGGTACAGGTGAGCCATAATACGATACACGAACATGATCCAACAAGGCTGCATTGGCACGACCTGTACGAATCGTTGCTAGCTCTGATTTTAATGATACCAAGGTTTTTTCCATACGTTTTTCAATGGTTGCAAACATATTAAGCCTCTTTAACCAATGTCCCGACCGATTCACCTGCAATCGCTCGCAACATTTCACCTGATTTTGTTACATCAAATACCACAATCGGCATGTCATTATCACGACATAAAGACATAGCCGTTGCATCCATCACGCCCAATTGCTTGGTTAGCGCCTTTGTAAATGTTAATGTTTCATAACGTACTGCATCAGGATTTTTCACTGGATCTGCCGAATAGACACCGTTCACTTTGGTGCCTTTCAATACAATCTCTGCTTGAATTTCCATCGCGCGCAAACTTGCCGCAGTATCCGTTGTAAAATAAGGGTTTCCTGTTCCTGCTGCAAAAATAAGAATACGCCCTTTTTCTAAATGACGAATCGC
>JAUZQL010000045.1 GCA_030950975.1 Mariprofundaceae bacterium
ATCGCAGGGACATCGATTATGATATCTGATCCTGTGTTTGGTGGATTGGGCGTATCGATGGTATTTGGCACTATTTCAGCCACCATTTTGACCTTGTTTATCACGCCGCTGATGTATTATTTATGGCAACGCAACAAACCAGAATCCATCGATGTTTGTAACAATTAAACGTCACTGTTCAGCATAGCTTCGGAAGTGTGGCTTTAGCCTCGCCCATATGAGCTGATTTAGCATGGCTAAAGCCGCATCTCCAGAGTCATAAATAGAAAGAAAAGGAGTCAATATGACCATTCAACGTGCTATTCGTATCATCGCAGGAAGCTTTATTATGTTATCGGTTTATTTATCATCATTGTATAATGGGGTGAGTTTATCTGAACCGACTTGGTTATGGTTTACATTATTTGTCGGCATCAACTTATTCCAATCAGGCATCACGCAATGGTGTTTGATGGAAAAAATTCTTTCTAAACTGGGCTTGAAACACAGTTAAGGAATACAGTTAGTAAGCGTGGGATGATTCGTCCTCCCTTCTCCTATGCGGTGATTCTCGCGCTTGCTTTATAAAACAAAAAAAGGAGTACACATGGACTGGATCCAACAACATATTGTGAATATTATGATTGGCATACTTATTTTTTGGTTGCTTTGGAAACGTTTGATTGCGCCAAAATTATCGGGCGTAAAAAGTATGTCTGCGACTGATTATCATCAGTTCCGCAATGAAGCGCATACCTTGCTTGATGTACGTTCGGATAGTGAATGGCAATCTGGACACCCCAGCACAGCCATTCATATAGAATTGAGGCAAATTAGCCAACGTATGGATGAATTGAGCAAAGATAAAGCGTTAGTCGTGATTTGTGCTTCTGGTAACCGCTCGGCAATGGCTGCCACCAAACTTGCCAATGCTGGGTTTGAACCTGTCTATAACTTCTCAGGTGGCATGGGTTCATGGCAAGGTGCAGGTTTACCCATCAAAAAAGGAGCGTTTTGATATGATAAAAAGATTTGGATTAAGTATGTTAGCCCTATTCATGTTTCCATTGTTGGCAACGGCATGTGGCGTTGGTCCACAAACAGCGGATGGTTATGAAGATGCACCGATTACCCATGCTTATCAACATTGGCAGCAAGGAAAAACATCATCGATTCCATTTATGTTCTTGGATGTGCGTACCCCCGAAGAATATGCCCAAGGTCATATCAAAGGTGCAGTCTTGATACCTGTGCAAACATTGTCCGAGCATTTGGCAGAAATCCCCAAGAACAAACAAGTGTATGTCTATTGCCATTCGGGTGTACGCTCCGCACATGCATCAAAAATGTTAGCTCAACACGGCTTTACAAACATTGAAAATGTGGTGGGTGGCATCGTGGCGTGGAAAAAATCATCTTACCCTGTGGAGAAATAATGAAACAAATTAGTGTGAATGACTTATACCCTAAATGGTTATCAGCGAAAGAAGGTGGCGAGGCTTGTACTATCATTGATGTACGCGAAGTGGGCGAATATCAACAAGCGCATGTCCCCAATGCTGTATTAATCGTTTTGAATACAGTGCCTCAACGCAGCGATGAGATTCCTTCCGAAGGCGATGTTTATGTAATTTGTCGTTCAGGTGGACGATCAGCGCAAGCGATTCAGTTCTTAGAACAAAATTATGGTCATCAAAATCTGATTAACGTGTCTGGTGGCACCATGGCATGGATTCAAGAAAATTACCCTGTTGACCAAGGAGAATAGTATGGCTGATTATGGTATGACGTGTGTTTTTGATGGCAGCATTGAAGAAGCTGAAATGAAAATTACCGACGCATTAAAAGATGTCGGCTTTGGTATTTTAACCCGTATTGATGTTGCTGCGACACTGAAAAAGAAAATTGATATGGATCGGAAGCCTTATATTATTTTGGGCGCATGCAATCCGAAGCTTGCGAATCAAGGCTTGCAGTTGGAAATAGAATTAGGCTTGATGTTGCCCTGCAATGTCATCATCTATGAAAATGATGACGGTCAAACCATTGTTTCGATGATTGATCCTGAAGCTATGGTCGGGATGATTGATAATCCAGCGTTGCAATGCTTGGTCAATGATGCAAAACCTCTTTTGCAACAAGCTTTAGCTGCCATTCAATAAGGATG
>JAUZQL010000046.1 GCA_030950975.1 Mariprofundaceae bacterium
ACAATCGTATCGGCTGACAAAAATCTGCCAAGCACGGGATCATACAGCCGTGCATTCATGTTGATCAAGCCTGTGGGGGCATCCATTTCGTGACCTGTATAACCACGGGTGGTTTCACTGCTGACACCTATGGGCTTACCAAATACATCAAACCGCAAACGGCTAATCACCAAACCAGCAGCATTGGTGATCACGTTGATGCTGCCCAAGTGATCGCTGTGGATATATTTGATCGCCGAGAAACGCCCATTCACATCTTCGACCTGTGCCACTAGCTTGCCGATGTAATGCGTTTTGCTGTTGGGCGTGGTTTTGATCATGCGGTTGTGGTTCGCATCATAGGCAAAGCCTGTGTAGCCGCCTGTTACCCAAATATCAGCGGGCTTATTAAAACTTGTCCACTGAATCGTTCGTCCTGCACCGCTGATTTGATTCCCGTTGGCATCGTAACGGTAGGTGTTGCCACCAGCAGTTTGAACGGCATGAGGATGGTTGGGCGCGTAGCTGTAGCCTCCCACATCACTTTTGAATCTGACATTTTCAATAGCATCATACTGGTATTGTTTTTATAGTATGTTGCCAATAAATCTTCGATATTAGACTACTCCCAATGTTCAACTAAAACATAGTAAATAATTTTATCGCTTCTTATAAGAAGAAAACCAGCTCTACCCGAAGAACCTAAAAAATTGGTTTTCTTCGGATAAAAAGGGCTATATTCCAGATGCCTAAAATAATAAATACAATCGCCACCTTTAATTTCCTTGCTAAAGGTCTCCCATGCATCTTTAATAAATTTATACTCAAATGTTTTATATTCACCAAATATCATTATTGTTACAGTTTTCCCTTCTTCAATATCATTAATACTTAAAGGAGCAGAAAAAAACACACTTCCCTCTTTAAAGACTTTGTTTTTCACGTCTAATATATCACATCCGATTGAATATGTTGGGGTAAGTATTGAAAAAACTAAAATTATAAGTGTATATGCATCATAATAATGAAGATAGCCTTTCATTATTGAATAGCCCTAACAGATGTATGATTAAGTCGATACGGCTCATTAAAATATTTAAACATAAAGTCATTGGTAAACTCAATAGCTGGCTTTTCATACTTCTCAGATGTCACTATATATTGAGCCTTGTTTACTACTGACTGTGTCGTGTGAAATATCTCATGAACCAAAACACGATCAATACTAAATGGGTAATACTTACCATCATACTTATTGAAGTACTCATCTGCTAAATTATCTTGACCTGTAGATAGCCAACGGTTTTCAAGAGTTGATGGAAAAGTCGTTAAATATTCCATATTCAAAACCTTCGGATTAAATGTGATTTTAGAGCCCAGTGAACTGCTATGATTATCACTGGAGGTATCCACGATCAAACTAAGACCGCCTACTTTTTTTTCAATCGTCATGATTTCTGGGTATGCTCTCAATTTATTAAAGTGGCTAAAATAAATTGAATTTGTTGAAGCCCCAGCAATAGGTTGCTCTGGATTAATGGCATTCGTATATCCCATTTGGCTGGTTCCAACCCAAGTTACTGGTCTGTGAATAATAGGTAGTGAATAGCCTCCACCCCCTCCTCCAAAGCCAAAAAATCTTCCTATTGCACGTCCAGCATTATTTATACCATGCGCAGTCCCCGTACCAATATCTCCGAGAAAGCTCCCCATGTTTCGCAATGCGGCACTAGCCTGTCCTATAGTAGGTAGAGAGCCTCCTTGACTCGGCGTAACTTCTACCCCTACTCCTCCATTACCATTTGCAGGAGGATTACCATTAACAATCAACACTTCATGCCCACTCGGATCCGTATAAACCAACGGATTATTCAACACATACGCATACCGATTAAAG
>JAUZQL010000047.1 GCA_030950975.1 Mariprofundaceae bacterium
CGAGCTAAATTCAAAGTGCCGGCTGTATTCACTTTTCTAAATTCAGTTAAAGGATTAGCCGATGAATCATCCATCACATGAACACGAGCTGCAGCATGAATCACTACATCAACAGCCTCTAATGCAGGCATCCAATCCGTACTCGACGATATGTCACTAATTTTTATTTGCTTGACCGTGCAGGGAACTAATCGGCTGTTTTTGCGAACACCTGCAATGACAGGCATGCCAAGTCTTAGCAACTCACGCATGACCGATCCACCAACAAACCCCGTCACCCCTGTTATTAGAATCTTTTTCATTCAGCTAATATCATCTTAATAAGTGAATCGATGGAGAAAAAATCAAGTTGCTTACCTCGTGATTTACATGATGGCAAATCGCATTACCGCCAAATTACATGACCCTAATTTCATTTTAGCTACCCAAACATATCTGCATGCGAGCCAAAATCATATAAACGTAATACACCTAAGTCATCGATAACAAAATACAATAATAATGCATCAGGTTTCACATGACATTCACGAATATTTTTAAGGTTACCTGTTAACACATGGTCTTTATATTTTTCAGGTAATACTTTGTCACTCAACAATAATTCAATCACGATATTCAACTCTTGTAGAACTGTTTTATTATTTTTATATTTCTTTAATGATTTTTGAAACTTTTACTGATTTCAAGCGTTAGCATTATCGATCATCTTTTTTAATTCGCCTTGAAATTCTTGAGCATCAACCTTTTCAAAGCCTTGCTTATCAATTTCAAGCAAGCGCTGATCTAACGCGCTCATATTTCCCGTTTCTTTAGTTAACAACAAACGAATAAAGACACTTAAAGAAACCCCTAAAGACTTTGCTTTTTGTTCAGACTGAAATTTCAATTCGTCTGACAGATTAATGTTAATTCTCATTTCAAACACCCTAGTGATGTAACTATGATGTACATCATACATCTAAAGAATTGAAAAACAAAACCCTGCGCAAAAGTTGTCAGGCCTTGTCTTTCGCCCTTCTTATAATTCTACTCACCCTAGAGTTATGTAAATTATAATGCGGCCCTATTTCTTTCATGCTATACCCACCACTTTCATACGACCGTTTTATCGCGTCATTTCGGCTAGTAGCCTGCCGTTCATACCATTGCAATTCTTTGGCTTTTTCTTTGCGCTGTGATATGGGTATTTCACTCAAATCTTTATCTTGATCTATATTGCTCAGTATTTGACTGACGTATGCTTCATCGCCTAAAAACACTTGGTTTTTAAGTGTCTCCCAAGGCGATGGTTGGTTTTTTCCTTGGTTTACAAATTCAATATATTTCTTTTGCGCTATTCCATGTTTTTTTTGAAAATGCAGATAGCAACCATTCAGTGGTTAGTAACGCATCATTACCTAATATGCCAGCTGTTTGACGATAGCTACTCCAAGGCCAACCCTTTGCTTCCCTGACCATTCGTGCTCTTACAGGGTTTAATACGATATATCGGGCAAGTTCTAATAAGTAATTTTCTTTTTGTACCAATATCGCTTTATATCGACCCTGAAAAACATGCCCAACTTTTCCATGATAACGATTAGTTAGCTGGGTATACACGCCATTAAGCTGCCTCATGCCTTTACTTAAATTACCATCAGGGGTTACAACTAATAAGTGATAGTGATTATCCATAAGGCAATATGCATGAATAAGCCAGTTATAGTCTTTCGACACTTGAGCTAGTAATGTTAAAAAACTGGAGCGATCGACATCATCAATGTAAATATCTTCTTGACGATCTCCTCTTGAAGTAACGTGATACAACGCCCCTGCATATTCTATTCTGATTGGTCTTGTCATTAGTTGATGT
>JAUZQL010000048.1 GCA_030950975.1 Mariprofundaceae bacterium
TGTACGACCTGCCTCTGCAAACGATGCCCTTGCCATACGAATGCGCCATGTGCGATTTTTTTCAGGATAGACTCGGGTTAAGTTGGCAATGGTAATCAAACGGATGCGTTTCAATACATAAAAAAGCATCCGTCCAACACCCGCACCCAATGCGCCCATCCAACGGGCTGGAAATATTTGAGCGATAAAAAACACAGCATGAAGCAGCCAAAGCTGCACTTTTTTCATGGGTTGGAAGCGGCTTATTCAGCAGTCAAAGACTTGGCTTCATCAATGAGCATGACAGGAATATCATCGCGAATCGGGTAAGCCAATTGGCATGCGTCACAAAGCAATGTTGTTTTATCATCATTGTAATGCACACTTTTTTTACATTTAGGGCAGGCTAAAATATCGAGTAAAGCTTGATCAATCATGATGTTCTCCAAGAATTAAAGTAGCGAAAGACTAACATGAACGTGGGCAGTGACTAGACGGAAGCATGGATTCAATGCGTTCAAAAAGCTCCGTTTCGGCTACGGCTGTTTGTTCTAAGACCCAAAGTGGCGTGTCTTGATTCCATAAAGCTTCGAGTTTGACGGCATCTTTGGCGGTAACTGCGATGGGATGAGATAAGTTTTGAAAAGTGCTTATATCCGTTGGCTTAAAGGCATAGTGATCAGGGAAAAACGTTTGTCCCGATAGCTTAAAACCTGCATGAGTTAGGCTTTCCACAAAACGTTGAGGGCGAGCAATCGCTGTGACAGCATGCACCATGTTTGGACACGCTTGATGACATTGCATCCAATCGCGCAAGGAAGATTCAAGTGTATGCCAATGCCATTCTTTGTGTTCAGACAATGACACATTGGCTTGTTGCCCCACACGAACCACAATATCGGCACGTTTAAGGTTTGAAATAGGTTCTCGCAACGGTCCTGCGGGTAATACACAGCCATTGCCGACACCAACATCAGGAATCAATACAACATCGCACACACGCTCTAATTGTCGATATTGAAACCCATCATCCAACAAAATGACATCCCCATATTCGGCTGCCATACGACTGGCTTGTACACGATTTTGTGCAGAAATAACGGGGCATCCGCTCATTCGATGCAGTAGAACAGCCTCATCACCAACGTCTTTTGCGAGGCTGTTTTGCTGCAAAAGGATGGGGTTTGATGAATGACCACCATCGCCACGGCAGATTACCACAGGTTGATAGCCATGCTGTTTTAACGCTTTCGCCAGCCATATCACAAAGGGAGTTTTACCACTGCCACCCACCGTGATATTGCCAATCGAAATCATGGGTATTGGTGGTTGAACAGATTTATCCAAGCGTTTTTTTTGGTCCAGTGCGCTTGCAGTTCGATATAAAGGCATCCAAAGTCGTACATACCAAGGTGGTTTTTCACGCTTCCACCAGATGCTTTCGATGTGATGAACTAAGCGATGTTTGAATGACATATTATGCCAATAAACGCTTGATTTCATCTTCTGAAAACCCTGCATCTTTACGTGCTTCCAAATTGACCCCTGTATCAATACCACGTGGGAAATGTTTCTCCACAAGTGTAAAAAAAGTGTCCGTTGGTTTTAAACGTCGTTCTTTGCAGATATAACGAAACCATTTACTGCCTACTTTAACATGACCGATTTCATCTTTAAAAATAATATCCAACAAGGTTGCGGCATGGTTGTCGCCGACATGGCGCATTTTCTTCTGAATATTTGGGGTAACATCCAAGCCGCGTGCTTCTAACACACGTGGCACCAAAGCCATGCGATCCAACACATCATGAGCGGTGGTTTCTGCCATTTCCCATAAACCATTGTGGGCAGGATAATCGCCATATTCGCCCCCTAAATGTCGCAAATGTGTCCGAATCAACTCAAAATGATAGGCTTCTTCTTCCGCAACCTGAATCCAATCACGGTAATAATCCAAAGGCATCTCTTCAAAACGTTGCACCGCATCCAAAGCTAAATTGATGGCATTGAACTCAATGTGTGCAATCGCATGCATCATAATGATGCGCCCTTCCAAACTTCCCATCGCACGTTTGGGGAGTTTACCTGCTTGCACCAATATCGGTTGAGCAGGGCGACCGGGTGAATAGACATCCACCGCTTCGCCTAAACCATCTAAGATACGTTGTTTATTCAAGTGGATAGCGTTTGCAGCAGCTTGCCGTGTCAGCTGTAATTTTTGATCCATATCCGATGCTTGCAATGCTTGTCGTACGATTTCAAAAAAATCAGTCATCCATGCTCCTTGAGTCTCTATCGTGATATGCTCACAATGCGGCGCTATGTCTCAAACTCAACATGCCCACGCCCGTATCATTGCCCTTGCTGCTTTGATGCAAGCCGCCAAATTGGTGGATGATATTGCCCGCAAAGGTATCTGTGATGCCAAAGATTTTCACGCTTTACTGCATAGTTTGTTCGCCGATGGACAACAATCCCCTGACGATATTTTTGGCGGTCGGCAGCAATTAAAAACAGGCTTAACCTTAGCCAAACAATTGTTATCAGGTGAAGAAAATATTGAGCAAGCCAAAATAGCCATGAGTTATACAGCAGGCATGATTGCCGTTGAAAAACGCTTAAGTAAACAGGGCGATATGTTATCCGTGATTGCGGATGGCATGGCTCGCATTGAAAAACAACGTGATTATTTTGGCAGCGTGACGCATGAAAGTGTGGTGGGTGGTATTGCTGATTTATATGGTGAAACCATTAGTACCTTAAAACCTCGCATTATTGTACATGGTAAACCTGAATTGCTTCGTCAAAGTGTCAATACCAATAAAGTCCGCGCGATTTTGTTCTCAGGTGTTCGCGCTGCCCACCTTTGGCAACAACACAAAGGTGGACACTTTCGCCTGTTATTTGGGCGTAAAAAGCTTTTGCAAGATATTGAGGAAGCCTTATCTTGATTTAGGTTCGGGCAGGAATCATCGATGGCAAGGATTGAGGGTTTTTAATGCGAACTTGTTTGTTTACATTCATTCGTCCAAACACGACTTCAATATCATTGCCTTTTACACCAAACGCTTTGGCTAAGAATTTCACCATGTGATCGGTCGCTTTGCCACCACGTGGAACAGCTGCCACATTGATTTTTAATTGATTGCCTTTGGGTTTACCGAGTTTGTCGGTCTTGGCATTGGGAGTTCCCAATAAGTTTAATACCAACACATCGTCATCCCATGCGTAAAAGGTATTCATCTTC